>JBBSOP010000233.1:0-7574 GCA_038259655.1 Chroococcales cyanobacterium | reverse complement strand
GCTCCGTTATCACTGCGCTCGTAATGACGATTTAAGGGGTCTATAACGCCTGAAACCCTTTCAGATAGTACTTGTGTGTACACCGTAGCTCCGCTTCGGAGAGGGGTTGGGGAGAGGTTGATCGAACTCACATTAAAATAATAGCGATCGCAGTCAAATTATCACTTTGAGATAAATAGTTTCTGGAGAATTTAGTAATAGATTTAAACTCGTTACCAAATTCTCTTAATGTCTACTACTGACTGTCTTTCGGTGCAAACATTAAGTACGTACCTCCCAGTCCTTCTACAATTGTGCGCGTATTGGCAATCATCATTTTCTGATAAGTGTCTCCTTCGCTGCCTGGTTCATCCAGTCCACCAGTCAATAATTTTCTTTCGGAAACTTTCACTTGCGCTTCTTTGGCTATAGATTGCACCAAGTTAGGATTTATTGTTGTCTGTGCAAAAATTGTCGGCACTTTAGCTTGTCGAATGTCTTTAACTAAGTTTTTTACTCGCGGATCTGTCGATTTTTCGTTAATACTAAAACCTACTAATGAAATACCATATTCTTTGGTGTAATAACCTAGTCCCTTAGAGGTTGTTACTAATTTGGGTTGCTTAAGGGGAATACTGGCAATTCTTGACTTGATCCAACTATCCATCTGGGTTAGTTCATTTTTAATTTGCTTGGCATTATTGCTATAAGTAGCTGCATTGCTAGGCTCTAATTTTTTTAAGTTACTGCTAATTACCTCTACCATTTTGATAGCATTCTTAGGATTGTGCCAAACGTAAGGATTAGCTACTTTTTGAAGCTGTTGCGGTTTAGTAACTGCTAGTTGAGCCACAGCTTTTTTGGGTGCAGAGTTTTTAGTTGCTTTAATGATTTTTATCAGCCCTGGTTCCAGATTATAGCCGTTGTAGAGAATGAGATTTGCTTTCTCAATAGCTTGGCTATCTTCTGGTGTTGGTTGATAGAAATGAGGGTCTGTATTAGGAGAAATTAAACAGGAAAGGTTGACTGTATTACCCGCAACCTGTTTAGTTAAGTCACACAGCACACTTGTAGTTGCTACGACTTGGGGCAAATTTTCGTTTATTGTAGTGGTCTGAGTAAAAGAGGTGCTTGCTGCTTGATTTACACATCCCATAAATCCCATCGTCAAAGCAATAAAGCTAACTCGTAAGGAATTATGTGATGGTGATTTTTTTGACATCATCAACTCCTGCTGGGTATACAAAAAAGATCATAGCGATCGCTAAAGAATTGGTGAGATGCTAAGGTTTCAAGGTCACGGAGGCACAATGATGAGCAATGCTGTGGTGATGCTTCCTGTGAGTGGTGTAGTGCAGATCCTCTCACTGTCTGCTGAAACAGCAGCAATTACCCTAAAGGTCGCCAATAGACCGACATGATCAGGTGGTTAAGTTGAGGAATGTAGTGATAATGGGGCGTATTGCTCATACAGGGTGATTTCGCAAACCAAGTCGTGAACCTACAGCAATTGTAGCGGCGGTTTTGCGAGGTGTGGACATCTGTTCGTGACGAAATCGGCAAATTAGGTAAGTTTTCCCAAAGAGATACATACACTCCCTCCTTTTACGTTGCATTTCCACAACTTTAGGACTTACGCAATAACTCTCTGAAACTCCTATTTCCACTGAAGAATCTGCGATAGCCGCCGCTCAGACTTCTCTCTGTGTCACGCCAGTTGCTACAACGCGGCGGCACTTCCTTTAAGTCGGCAAAGCCGCCCAACGGAGTGCCTTGGGAACCCGACGACAGTCGCTTCAAGTCGGCAAAGCCGCCCACAGCGCTGTCTCCCCAACGCACTGGCTCCTCAGCGTCCTCTGCGGTTAGATTTTCTGTTACTTGTGCGTAAGTCTTGAACTTTAGTTGTCGCTAATTCTAGTCCTCAAAATAATAAAGGCACAGCTAACTGTGCTGTGCCTTTAACAGTATTTATAAAATCCCAACTTTATTAAAAACCGACAGATGGTAACTTGCCTTGTAGCATTTGAGATTTAGCTTGAATGCAACTAGCGCAACTGCAACCAACTTGATCCGTTATGGGATTAGATACTTGAGACAAATTTGGTGTCAGAAATCCGGTAGTTGGCTGCGTAGATACTACCGTAATTATTGGCATACTAGTTACAGACTTGAAATTAGATGCTTTTGCCGGATTAGCGATTAGTAGTATAGATGCAAGAATTACAGGGCAAGCAAGTAAGATTAGTTTGGCTATGTTCATAATTAACACTATAGGTGGTATTATTGATACAGCATACTCAATTTTATAGCCGACCTTCAACCTTAATTATGAAGTGTTAATTAAGTACACTCAAACCCTTCTCAACGTAAAGCTTTTGACCAAATTAATAATTCACTTTTTTCGCCGCCTGCGGCCAGCACATCGCCCTGGGGATGCCAAGCTAGGGTAGAAAACCCTGCTGAAACACCTGTAAGAATTTGCGATACTTGCTTAGCTTGATTCCATAAACACAACCAGCCATCAGCAGCAGCAGAGGCAAGAACAAAGCTTTTGGGTGCAAAAGCGATCGCACAGATGACACCCACATGATTAGTTAAAACTTGCGCTTCCCAACCTAAAGAGTCATCCTCTAACTTTTCCCAGACTACAATACCTTCGACGCTAGAAGAAGCCAGTAGAGGCGCACCAAGTTGGGTGGTAGCTTCTGACCATGCCAGTTGACGAATTTTACCAGGGAAACCACGCATTACCCAAGGATCAGGGTTATTCCATTCTAAAACAGTGATGCTGCGATCCATGTTACCAGAAGCCAAGAATTTGCCATCCGGCGACCAAGCCATCGCTACACTGACGGTAGTCATATCTAGGTTGTATGGTTCCTCATCCCAGTTTTGACTGTGCCAAACCTTCACTCCTTTATAACCACTAATAGCTAAATATTGTCCATCCCTGCGCCAATCAATACCCAATACAGATGAATTATCAAAATTCAGCGTGACAACAATCTCACAAGTATCAGCATCCCAGACTTGGACATAACGCCCCAAACTAAAAGCTAGTTGGTTACTAGTGTGACTCCAAGCTAATTGATCTACCCATGCTGGGGCATTTTCTAAAGTGGCAATTAATTTCGTTTCCTGCCAAATTTTGACTCGGCCATCTTGGCCACCAACAGCTAAAAATTTGCCATCTGGGGAAAAAGCCAGACAGTCTACTGATTTACCATTAGCAGTTTGTAAAGTTGTGAGGTTGCCATCATTCCACAGTACAACTTCCCCAGCGGCGGAAGTTGCTCCTAAAATTGTATCTTGTGGCGACCAGGCGATCGCAGTTACATAATCTGCAAGCGTCCCCGAATAGCGTTCTTCAAATTCCTGGGATTGGCTGGTTATGGATTCCATATTCTCAATTGGGGCATTGGGCACTTGTACTGAGCGTAGCCGAAGTATTGGGCATGGGGAATAGGGAATATTGTTATTTTTCCTTGCTTTCCCTAGTCCCTAGTCTCTAGCCCCTAGCCCCTACTTTGTAACTTAAACTAGACAGGCGAGAAAGTCTTGTTTAAGTTGGGCTTCATTTAGATTACGACCGATGAAGACTAGTTCGTTTTTAGGGGTTTCGGTTGGTTTCCAGGGGCGATCAGGTCTGCCATCAAATATCATGTGTACGCCTTGGAATACAAACCGGTTATCTTCTCCAGCGATATTTAATATGCCTTTCATCCGAAAAATATCTGGGCCTTGGGTACGCAATAATTCAGATAGCCAAGCATTTAATTTTTCCCCATCAACTGCCCCTGGTTCTACCAAAGCGATAGAAAAGACACTTTCATCATGTACGTGAGTATCTTCACCTAAGAAATTTGGATCAATTTCTAAAGCGCGGTCTAAATCAAAAGCTTTCACACCCAAAAGCGCATCCATTTCTAGTTCAGAGTTGCGGGTACGATAGATTTTAGCGATCGCATTCATTGCCCGAATCCGCTTTTCTAATTCGTCTAATTCTGCTGGGGCTACTAAATCAGTTTTATTAAGTAAAATGACATCAGCAAAAGCTATTTGCTCTTGTGCTTCGTCTGCATCCCAATGTTGCCAGATATGTTTGGCATCTACAACTGTAACTACTGCATCTAAAGCTAGTTGTCCTTGTAAATCTTCATCAACAAAGAATGTCTGAATTACTGGTGCAGGATCGGCTAGTCCAGTAGTTTCAATTACTAAATGGTCAAACTTATCACGCCGTTTCATTAAGTTACTAATGATGCGAATTAAGTCACCACGTACTGTACAACAGATGCAGCCGTTGTTCATCTCAAAAATTTCTTCATCTGCATCAATAACCAATTGATTATCAATGCCCACTTCCCCAAATTCATTGACAATCACAGCAACTTTCTTGCCGTGTTCGTAGGTGAGGATGTGATTGAGTAGAGTTGTTTTTCCTGCTCCCAAATAGCCAGTCAGAACAGTAACGGGAACTGAATTTGCAATTACGTCAGCCACCATATTCTAAATTCCCCTTGTCTCACCTTATGGATAATCAATATCACCTATAATAAGTCTTTTTATATTTTTGTGCGAATTTGACTTTATCTCAGTTTTTAGTCAGAAATACTTCTTTAAAGATGAGCGTGGTTTACAATTAGTGGTGGGTACAAGCCCCCACTAATTGTCTTTAATTTTTCATTTTTAATTTTACATTTTTAATTGGTTTGACTTCCTGGGACGATTGATAAACTGTTAGGAAAGGACTCAGGTTTGTATACCGAACGGTGTAAGGTTTTGCGCTGAGCTAATTCTTTGCCTTGGCGACCGAGTTGTTTACGCAATTGTTGGTCTTTGCACAGTCTTTTAAAAGCTTGAAAAACATCATAGCCAGATTTGGGATTTACTAAGATACCATTCTCCTCGTGACGAACTATATCAATAATTGAGCCTAGACGAGAGGCAATTATAGGCTTACCAAAGTAACTTGCTTCTAAGTAGACGACACCAAAACCTTGTACATTGCTAGCTTTTGGCTCTAAGACAGTCAACATGGCAAATATATCACAGGCGGCATATAGAAATCATATTTGATTTCTGAAAAAAGCTACGAGATAATACGGAGAAGTATATCTGTCTAACAGCAAACCATGAGAAACCAGCATCTAGAAGGCGCGATCGCAGAACTACAAGAATTTATAGATGATCGCCCAGATGCGCGTGAGGTGAGGAAAGCATTGGCAGTAAAACTGGTTTATCAAGGCTACAAGTATGAGGAAATTCAAACAATTTTAGATGTGTCACTGGGTTCGATAACAAGCTGGAAACAAGCTTACGAGGAATCTGGAATTTCGGGACTGTCCCTGAACTACAAGGGAAGAAAAAGCTACTTAACTTTCCAACAACGAGAAGAAGTCTTAAGTTGGTTGCAAACAAAGGAATGCTGGGAGCTTGGGGAACTCGAATATAAATTGGCTTTTGAATACGATGTAACTTATGAGTCAAAACGCAGCTATTATGACTTGTTTGATGCGGCAGGAATTAGTTGGAAGAAAACTACAAAACTCAATCCAAAAGCAGATCCGGAAGCTGTGGCAGTAAAAAAAAACAAATTGAAACATTGTTGGCAGGCCGTAGAAAGGAAATAGAAGCAGGGCTATTGAGAGTATTACTCCTAGATGAGTGCCATTTGATGTGGGGAGATTTAAGTGGATATGTTTGGGGAAAAACTGACCAGGAGATAGCAGTTCCAGTGATCAATGAGCGAGACAAACAGACCTACTATGGAGCAGTTGACTATCTCCAAGGAAAACTACTTCTCAAAGCATATGACGCAGGTAATTCAGAAAATACGATTGATTATCTACGTTATTTATTAGCTCAATCCCCTAACCAACAATTACTGATTTTCTGGGATGGTGCTTCTTACCATCGTTCTCATCAAGTCCTTGACTTTTTATCCGAGGTAAATCTTGGTTTATCTGAAGAACAATGGCAAATTCACTGTGTTCGCTTTGCTCCGAATTGCCCGTCACAAAATCCCATTGAGGATATTTGGTTACAAGCTAAAACCTGGGTGCGACGTTTCTGTGCTTTGATTCCTTCATTCTCTCATCTCAAATGGATGTTTGAGTGGTTTATCCAACACACTACCTTTGATTTTTCCACTCTTCAAATGTACGGAGCTTTTTCAGAAATCAAATATTAGTCCTATAGTAAGCTGCTAATTCACGATCGCGTACATATCCAGCAAAGTGTACTCGCTTGTCTACTCGTAAGCGATGAGCCAAAGACTTGAGTTCCGATTCCGATGAACCTTGACCACAAATTATATAGTGGACATCCACCCCAATAGTTAGCAATAGGGGTAAATTCTCAATTACGCGATCAAAGTTTTTATACTTGACCAAGCGTCCTACTGATAGAATGACTACAGATGTTTGCGGGATATTGTAGACTTGACGTAGGCGATCGCGCAAATCATCTAAATTGTTTTGATTTGTAACCACACCAAATTTTTCCGGTCTGACTACAGGATGAATGATGTGAGTAGGAGTTTGGCAGCGGAAAGTATGTCTGAGATAATCTTGTGTACCAGAACTATTACAGACAATTCCTTCGGCTCGTGTCAGCGTCAATTTAAATAGCGATCGCCACAAAGGATTATGTGAAGCTTTTAGAATATCGTTACCATGCAAGTAAATAAAAAAGCGTATAGGTAGGATATAGCTCAATAACAACAACGCTGGAAACTCGTAGCCATGACCCCACTCAATATAACGATAGCGATAGCGAAAATAAAGTTTGATAGCTAGTGCAAATGAACAGACCAGATTGACAAAAGGCGTAAGGAAATTCCCCATCAAACGACCTAGCCAGTATCTAGGGTTAGGCCAACGATAGATAGGAAACTGTTGAGCCTGATCAAATATTTTATCACCTGCACAACCAGCAGCCAGAACAATTACTCGCTCTGGATCTTGAAGACAACGATTATAGAGATATTCTCCAATTACAGCCTCTTTTGGTAAGAAAAGACGGGATATAACTAAAATATCCGGGGATGCAGTTTGGTCTCTAATATTTATTGCCAGCTGTGAGATCTGTTCCATGTTAAGTTTGATAAATTTAATTAAAATAATTTGTAATTCTTCATACTGAAATTCAGATGAGGCAATTAAATGTCAGTTAGTTTTCAGTAATTTTCACTACTTACTCTCCCGTATTTTATTTCAGCCAAAGTTCTCTATCTGTCTTAACATAGCTTTTACTGAAACTTTAGACTTAACCAGATTTTATTTAAGAGCTTGCAGCTTATGTATCTAATTTTCTCTTCTTTTACAAAGTTGTTAGCTACGTTGTAAAAATCAGGATTTTATACACTTTTTGTCAAAAAAATTCACAATCCGTAATCAATTAACGTGAGTTCGATGAACCTCTCCCCAACCCCTCTCCGAAGCGGAGCTACGGTGTACACACAAGTCTTAAAATTCTCCCTAGTACTTGGTTTGGTCATCTATCTTTAGGTTGTGCGATCGCTCCAGAAGCCTGTCATTACGTAAAGCCTACGGCATAGCTGCGCTTAGCGCGTAGCGTCTCGTAGAGAGGAG
>JBBSOP010000232.1:0-7595 GCA_038259655.1 Chroococcales cyanobacterium | reverse complement strand
AGATTTCGCGGTAGAGGAGATGTCATTTGAAACTGATGCGGTTGCTATTGATTTTGGTGCAGTCTTGGGGGGAAAATTAAATCTCAAACAACCCACTCAGGCGATCGCTCAAGTAACTTTATCAGAAGCAGGTATTAACCAAGCCTTTAATGCGGAATTGGTGAAAAAGCGCTTGGTCGATCTCTCTGTACCTGCTTTGACGGCATTATCTGGTGGTCAACCAGTCTCATTTACAGATGTTCAAGTACAGTTGTTGCCTGGAAATCGCTTGCAGCTGGTGGCAAAGGCAGATTTAAACAATGGTGAACTCGTACCGCTGAGTATGACATTAACCATAGCTGTTGAACGGCGGCGACGCATTTCTTTTAAAGACCCTAAAATCGAACTTGACGCTGTACCAGAAGCACAACGAGAAATATCTCAAACCTTGAGCATGGCATTGGCAGAAATTTTAGACAACATGGTTGACTTGGATCGTTTTGACCTGGATGGAGTAAAAATGCGACTCAATCGATTAGAAACTGAGGGTAAAAAATTAATTTTCAGTGGATATGCGGAGATTGAGCGTATTCCACATAGCTCTTAAAATACGTGTTTCGTTTCGTGCCAAGTTTTACAAGATTGTAAGATCGATTTTCCATCAGTGCTTGCCTAAGATGTAAAACACATCAATAAAAATGCCGCCTAGAATCAATTATCTGGACGGCATTTTAATTTTTTAGGTGTTAGAAGGAACAATTCATCCTTCTAAAAATTACGAATTACGAATTACGAATTACGAATTACGAATTACGAATTACGAATTACGAATTACGAATTAGTAATTATCTATCTTCCTACACCTACATACTGGAATCCAGCCCTTACCATAGTTTCGGGATCTAGGAAGTTACGACCATCAATTAGCACTGGGTGGAGCATCAATTTTGCCATTTTTGCATAGTCCAAATTGCTGAACTGTTCCCATTCAGTCACAAGTACTAAAGCATCGCAGCCATCAGCTAGACGTTCAGCATCAGTTTCTACTAATACACCCGAAAGACCATGACGCATACCTGTTTGAGAAACAATTGGGTCATAAGCTTTGACTTTGGCTCCTAGTCGGTTGAGCTGCTCAATCAAATTCAGGGCTGGAGCATCTCGCATATCATCAGTATCTGGCTTGAATGTCAATCCGAGTAATCCTACAGTTTTGCCTTTAAGGATTTTCAAGGCTTGCTGGAGTTTTTCTAGAGCAATTAAACGCTGACGTTCGTTGACACTAACGGCGGCTTTCATAAGTTGGGCTTCATAGCCATAGTCATCAGCAGTATGAATCAGTGCAGCAACGTCTTTGGGGAAGCAGGAACCACCCCAGCCAATACCAGCGTTTAAGAACTTATTACCAATACGGGAATCCAGACCAATACCTTTCGCCACTTGCGTAACATCAGCACCAACGCGATCGCAAATGTTAGCAACTTCGTTAATAAAACTAATCTTGGTTGCCAAAAAGGCATTCGCGGCGTACTTGATCATTTCTGCCGAACTCAAGTCTGTCGCTAATACTGGTACGGGAGGTAAAGATTGATCAGCAGCGTACTTACGTTCGACAATGGGAGCATAAAGTTCCTGCATTAAGGCGATCGCTTTTTGACTATTGCCACCTAAGACAATCCGATCTGGGTTAAAGGTATCGTAGACTGCTGAACCTTCACGCAAAAACTCTGGATTGCTGACTACATCAAACTGAGCCACGGCATCAGGTAATATTTCATCACTTGATACTCCACCAGCGGGTACAAGTATTTTTTGACGTTCAGCAATACCATCTAGAACAATCATCCGCACCCAGTCACCTGAACCAATAGGTACTGTAGATTTATTTACAATTACTTTATAACCACCGTTAAGATTAGCACCGATACCACGAGCAACAGCTTCAACATAACGGGTATCACTTTCACCAGTAGGTAAAGGTGGTGTTCCTACAGCAATAAATAGAATTTCTCCGTGGGCGACTCCTGCGGCCAAATCACTGCTGAACAGAATTTTTCCCGATTGAATAGCAGACTGCATAATTTCTGACAGTCCCGGCTCAAAAATGGGCGACTGTCCAGACTTCATTAACTTGACTTTTTCTTCGTTATTGTCTATGCAAATTACATCATGACCAATATGAGCCAAGCAAGCGCCTGTAACTAAACCAACGTAACCAGTACCAATTACGCAAACACGCATCTAATTTAACTCCTAGCTTTATTTGAGATTAGTCTTCAAAAAATTGTCAATTATGACACTTATACACTGCCGGGGAACCCAGCTATGAAAAGTACAGACCACGAATCAAGTCAGTCTGCACAAAACTTTAAAGCCACACTAAGTACTACTCAAGAGGCTAAATCCTTGACATCGCTTTTGATGCGATCGCGGAAATCTTCTACTGTTAGTTTTAACCCTTCTTGTAGCGGAACGGTAGGTTCCCAATTTAACAAGGTTTTAGCTTTTGTAATATCAGGCTGGCGACGACGGGGATCATCAGAAGGTAGTGGCTCGAACTTAATCTCTGCATCTGGATTTACCATATTCTGCACAGCTTGAGCCAATTCTAAGATTGTGTATTCACCTGGATTTCCCAGATTTATGGGGCCGATGTAGTCGCTATTCATCAGACGGATAAATCCTTCTACCAAGTCGGAAACATAGCAAAAACTACGAGTTTGCGAACCATCACCGTACACAGTTAAGGGAATACCCCGCAAAGCTTGCACTATAAAGTTGCTTACTACCCGACCATCGTTTTCTAACATCCGTGGCCCGTAAGTGTTAAAAATGCGAACCACCCGAATATCAACTTTATTTTGTCTATAGTAATCAAATGCTAGGGTTTCAGCGATTCTTTTGCCTTCGTCATAACATGAACGTATACCAATGGGATTGACGCTACCCCTATACTCTTCAACTTGGGGATGTACTTCAGGATCACCGTAAACTTCACTGGTTGACGCTAAGAAGAACCGAGCTTTAACACGCTTCGCTAACCCCAACATATTCAGCGTTCCCATCACGTTAGTTTTAACGGTTTTCACTGGGTTGTACTGATAATGTACTGGGGAAGCTGGACAAGCTAGATGATAAATTTGATCTACTTCTAATCTAATTGGCTCAGTAATGTCGTGGCGGATCAGCTCAAAGTAGGGATGATTCATCCATTTGAGGATATTATCTTTGTTACCTGTATAGAAATTATCTAAGCAAATAACTTCATGCCCTGCGGGCATTAGTCGGTCAATGAGATGGGAACCAATAAACCCAGCACCGCCCGTCACCAAAATTCTCATAGTTTCCCAGTTACTTACAAAATATTACTAATGTGGCTATTTAACTTGTTTTTAGAGTACCCAGCCCATGTATAAAAATACAGGATGAACACAGCTAATTAAAAAGACCTTGTTAATTTAGTATTTTTTCTACGTATTTAATTTTGTTACATTTAAATTAGAATACTTGACAATTCATCTAGCAAAATAACAAACATCTTCATATTATTGTGATTTTATGTCTAGACTTCATCAAATCTTCAACAACATAAAGTTTTTTAGAGCAAAAATTATCAGTACAAAATTAGTGTTCTATTATACACTACTTTTAGTGTTGTAAATACCTGTGAGTAAAGTTCCGTTTTGATGATGTTGCGGTTCTCCAAGCATGACGATAGAGCAGGTAAGTTGCCTAGCTAACTGGGTTGTGACATCGCTGATGGTTAAACCACCAGCAATTGTCCTGTTGCGTGTAAAAGGCAACACTACTAAATCATATAATCGTGCTGCTTGCAAAATTGCCTGAACAACATTCTCATGAGCGATGATTTGAATTTCTGGGGGATTTGGCAAAGCTATTTTAGATACAAGCAATGATAAATGCGATCGCCTAGCAGCGATTTTACTAGAACTAGTACGGCGATCGCATACATTTAATACAGTAACTTGGCTCTGATTTGCCTCTGCCAGCATTTGGGCAAGTTGTACTGGTTGTAATGCTGGTGCTGTTAAGTTTTCTAAAGGTACTAAGATGCGCTGAATTTTTTTGGGTGAGTCTACTAAACGTGTCACCGCCACAGGACAATGAGATGCCCAAAGTACATTATCAATCACGTTGCCAAATAAACGCGCTCTCAATCCAGTACGTTTACCCCAACCCATAACAATTAGACTTGCATTTTGTTCACGAGCTGCCCTGCTAATTCCTAGAGCAAAGGCATCATCAATGCGGAGTAATGGTTTTGCTTCTAATCCCAATACTCGACTTTGTGCCGTAGCTTTTGCTAGTAATCGTTCACTTCGTTGCAAAGACAGTTCCAACTGTGGCGCATCCATATTAGCAGTAGATGTGGCGATCGCTAGCGGTACAATTCTCCCATTGGATTGACGTGCTAACAAAGCCGACATTTCAATCAAATACTGCTGAGTTTGAGGATTGTAAACAGGCACGACTATAGTAAAAGGACTGGGCGGCTCCTCTTTTTTCTGGTTAGCTAAAGTTAGGGATGCGGGTTCTGGGACTGGAGCAGTAGTCAAAGCAACAGCTGTCCTACTAGTAATTAAAGGTGCTAATGTTGCTGTCACTAACATTAAAATAATGACGCTATTTAAAATTGTGATTGGCAGTAATCCAGCCTGATATCCTACTACAGTTGCTGCTAAGGTTGTACCCACTTGGGGCATCGATAAAGACCATATTGTCAGCGTTTCTTGCCAGTTATAACGGTAGATTAATTTTGCTAACCAAGCTGCTATAAATTTGCCGACAATCAAACCGATTACAATCAACAGAGTTAACTGGAAATTCTCAATGCTTTTGAAAACAATAGGTAACTTGAATAGCAAGCCAATATTAACAAAGAAAATGGGAATAAATAAGACATTGCCAACAAATACTACTTTTTCTTTTACTGGTCCTTCACCTACCGCTTCATTGACTGCTAAACCTACTAAAAAAGCTGCAAAGATTTTCTCTATCTCAATTAATTGAGTACTTACAGCAGCAATAAATACGGACATTAATATAAATAAAAACTTGTTTCCCTCGTCGTCTCCTGACCGCAGAAAAAATTCTTTACCTAACCAATCTAGTCCAACTAAGATAACGATTGAGTAAATCGTTAACCAACTAAATAAGGGAATTAAATTCCCCAAGCTAAATATCCCTATCTGAGTCGTGGCTACACAAACAGCTAATATTAAAAGTGCGCCAATATCAGTAAAAATTTTGGCTCCGATTGTGATGGAAACAGCTTCATTCTTGATAATTCCTAGACGATTAATAATGGGATATGCCAAAAGGGTATAGGAAGAAAACAAAGAGCCAATCAAGATTGAAGTATTCCAATCAAAACCAAAAAATCGTCCTACTAAGGCTCCTATTGCTAAAGAGACACTGAAGGTAAAACAGCCAAACCCCAAGGAGCGTTTTTTTTTCTGACGAAATCGGTCTATGTCAACTTCTAAACCTGTGACAAACATCAAGTAAACTAAGCCGATGTTTGATAGTAGATTAATTATCGGCGATTCTGGATGAAATAAATTCCAGCCTAATGGGCCAAGTACTACACCAGAAAACACCAAACCTACTATTGCTGGTAGTCTGAGTCGCTCAAACAAGATTGGTACAACTAAGATGACTACCAGTAAAATAGCAAAGGGAATAATTGGCTCCTTGCCAAGAACTTGGACAGTTGGTTCCATAGCAAGAACTTGTGATGTGGGTTCCATAGGTAGAACTTAAAGGGGCGACGGTGAAGCTGTGATTACCCTTAAAGCAATCGTCCGAGCAATATAAATAACTATAAAAGTCACCCTGACGAAAAATTATAAAATCCTAACTTACAATATCTAGGTAATTATCTAGAAACTAACTACCTATGGGTGGATCTGACTTAATATGAACCGTAAGCGATCGTAGTCATCTTTCAACAGCACACTCAGATTACGTCCGGCTTTGATTAACCATTGTCGGTCAGCTTTACGTAACTGGTAGACTTCACGAATGGCTGCTGCAATTAAAGATTCCACTGGCGCACCATTTATAGAGAGCAATGTCCGTAAAAAATCTAGTTCTTCGGTGAATTGAATTATTGCTTCTGGTTCGCACCGATAAACAGCTTGATGAATTTGTGGAGGACGGGGAGGTAAATACTGATATATTGTTTGGTTATAACCTAAAGTATGAGACGGCTGCTCAAATCCAACGATCGCAGCCCTAAATTCAGTTTTGAGCATAGCAAAAATCTGGGGTTGTTCTTCACGCAAATCCTGCAATGACAACCCCAGAGCCACAGCCCGATGTACAGAATCCACAGGCATAGTTGTGGCATAATACACCACAGCATAAACTTGATTGCCTGACTCTTCATCTACAGAACAGACCCAACTACCAAAAGGTGGCATGGGCGGAAAACTTAAGTCTTCCGGCTCCAAACATTGTGCTAAAAATTCAGTAGTAGTAGTCTCAATCACCTCCGCAATATGGTTGGGATGGCGATCGCCTGTGGCAAACTGTGGTAAAGGTAAGCGCATCTTTCTCAGTTGTCAGTTATCAGTTATCAGTCGTCAGCTACTAACTACTGACTACTAAGCTCTTGTTCTATTTTCCTTTTTTACGCCCTGCTGTGATTTCTACGGCTTCCAATTCTGACAGGCGAAAGGTAACTAATTTATCCCAGTTGCCACCTTCAAACAATACAGCTACCTTACCATCGCTGACTCGCTGCACAAGTCCTTCAGAGCGATAATAGGTATCTGCGGGATTCTTAACGCGAACTGTTGCTCCAGGCAGAATCATCATGTTTACCTTCGCTGGTTTACTATTAATAGCTTAACTTTCTTCGGGAGAGGGAACGGGCAACAACAAGAAAACTAAATTTCTCATCACAGGCAGTCCCTATCTCCTCATTAATAATACTTTTGTCGTTGGCGAAAATTTGCTACCGATTCTACTATTCCTAAAGCAATGAAATTAGTCAACATAGCAGAACGTCCGTAACTCATCCAAGGTAGGGGAATCCCTGCTACTGGCGCTAAACCAACAGTCATACCCACATTTACAAGCAATTCAAAGACAATCATGGACAAAACACCAATAGCTAATAGCGAACCAAAATTGTCTTTGGCAGTTTGAGCTATACGTAACAGACGAAAGCAAATCAAGCAGAATGCAAACAACACAACCAAACAACCAACAAAACCAAATTCTTCACCAACTGCGGAGAAAATAAAATCTGTATGCTGTTCGGGTACAAAATTTAGTTGAGTCATCGGGCCTTTGAATAAACCCCATCCCCAAACCTCACCAGCCCCAATAGCAATACGAGATTGGTGTTGGTGATACCCAGCGCCTAAAAGGTCGTGTCCAGGGCGCAGAAACACAGTTAGTCGGTCTTTTTGGTAATCTTTTAAAATATGGTTCCAGGCAAATACTCCTAGTTCGCCACCTAGTAGGTTTAGAGCTGATGCACTGATGCCGTTGAGTCCAAATTTGCGCCAGGGAAGAGTTTGCCAACCCAGAATACCCATAGCGACAACCCAAGTTAACCCTAAAATTCCAAAAGATAGTTCTTT
>JBBSOP010000231.1:0-7613 GCA_038259655.1 Chroococcales cyanobacterium | reverse complement strand
GGAACATAAAACTTTTCTACGCTTAACTTTGACCAAAAAAAACGCGATCGCACTAACAATACACTGAGGGTAACAATTCCCATCAGTACTACTGCTAATTTATTCCCCCAAGTTAACTGCCCAGAACCCAGATAATGGGAACCAATCAACACAGCATGAATGGCACTCAAAAGCAATGCTGGCACACTCAATAAATGAATCTGTCGCCAACGCTTACCCAAGGATTTCTGCAATGATTCCCAACTTGTAAAAGCAGCGGGGGTCATTAATATCAATGCTACAGCACCCGCAGCCATACTCCACTGAAAGTCTATTGGCAAGAAAAAGAAAGCGGCAAAATTCCATTGCAGGGAATGTTCAATCATGTGGGCGGTGTGAACTACAGAAAGCACAAAGGCTCCCACTCCCAAGGCGCGGCGGTAACGTAAAGGTGAAGCCCATAAGCTGCTAATAGGACGAGCAATTAGTGCCAAGATCAAACAGATTAATGCAGCATGTCCGGTGTAATCTACCATTGTGTCACCAGTCCGCAGCAAGGTGATCACGCCGATGGTGAGTGTAACCCAACCGCCTAATCGAAATAACTGACTACGCCTGTCTTTACTGACCAAAGAACTGGAGACACCCACAACTAACATAGTAGGTAAAGTTCCCAAGCCAAAAGCCAGCATGATTGCTGTACCCGTCCATAAATTACCAGTCTCGGCAGCTTTGATTTGAGCAGCATACAAAAAACCACAAGGCATTAAACCCCAAGTCATCCCCAAAAGTATTGGTGTCCACCATTTAGTTTTGAAAGAAAGTTTAATCATGCCTGCACTCAGGCGATCGTGTAAACTTTTTTGTAACAAAGGATGTAATAGAGGAATCCGAGGCAACCAGTCGGGTTTTACTTGTCCTAACCCAAACCAAATCAGCATTACACCAGTAACAATAGCCATAACGCGGCGGAAGTCACTACCAACACCCGCTAGTTGTCCACCTTCTACTAAAACTGAACCCAACGCTCCGATACCAGCACCAACCAAAGCATAGCTTAACATCCGCCCCAGGTTTAGCAGGATATGAAATTTTAATTGTTGTTGCCAAGAGACGGAATTGTCTAAGGCAGCTTTTTGTGGAGTCTGCTGCTGATGAGACAAAGAAAACGCTACTGTTAGAGGGCCACACATCCCGAAGCAATGCCCAAAACTGCCCAGGAACCCTAGGATTGTGATTAGCAACAAATCTAACATAATAACTTAGCGCTCTTTGTAGTCTGGAACTGTAAATGAAATTGCGATCGCTGTCAAAAGACACACCGTCAAACTTCATGTTTACGTTACCCTAAGTCTGGGAACCCAGGATAAATTTGCATGAAAAAATGGATTTGGCTAGTGCTGTTTATATTGGTGATAGTTGCCGTGGTGGGTAGTAGGGGTACTGTTAAGAGCGCTTTTTTTGAGCAGCGTCCTTCGCCAGAAATTGTAGAAAGCATTCCAACAGCCAAGCCTCAACCACAGATACAAGAAATAAACAATACACCACAAGTATCGGCTGACCAGCTATTAGCTCACATCCAAAAATTAAATTTTCAGCGTTACACAACAACACAGCGATCGCTTACTCGCACTTATATCACAACTGAACTGCAAAAATTAGGTTGGAAACCTCAATTAGAAAAGTTTACTGGCGGTGTTAATGTCTTTGCCGAACGACAAGGAACCGACAAAGCAGCAGGAGCAATTCTCGTCGCTGCACATTATGATACGGTAGCTTTTTCTCCAGGTGCGGATGACAATGCCAGTGGTGTAGCCGTAGTTTTAGAAGTTGCCCGACTCCTCGGTTCTCTATCAACACCAAGGACTTTGCAGTTAGCTTTTTTTGATCAAGAAGAAACAGGACTTTTAGGTAGTAAGGCTTTTGTTACTAAAACAGCACGCTTGCAAAATTTGCGCGGGGTGATAGTGATGGATATGGTGGGTTATGCTTGCTACACTGTTGGATGTCAGCAGTATCCCCCAGGATTACCCATTACTCCACCCAGCGATAAGGGCGACTTTTTGGCAGTAATTGGTGATATAGAACACTTACCTTTACTAAATACTTTTCAAAATTCACAAACTTTACCACAAGTCTTAAGAGTGCCTATTCCTCTTAAAGGTTTGCTGACACCAGACACCCTACGCAGTGACCATGCCCCATTTTGGTATCAAGGGGTGGGTGCAGTACTAGTAACAGATACAGCGAATCTGCGTACTCCCTATTATCATCAACCTAGTGATGTTTTTGCAACCATCGAGCGATCGTTTTTTACAGGAGCAGCGCAGATTGTAGTTAATACTACTAGTAAGTTGTTAAAAGAAAACGTTATCTTGAAAACTCAACTACCAAATTGACCTTTTTTGAATTAAAAATTGCAATCAGTTAATTTTTAATTTTTAATTCCCCGCAGGGGTCTACTGGAGTGGCAATCCCGCATTTAACTAGCCCCGCTTCCAAGTCTTTAATGAATCTCAAGTCTTCTTCTAACAGAGTTTGGGTTTCACCATTAAAAGAGTCATCACTTACAGAAAGTTGCTGCTTGAGAAAATAGAATGCTTGCTGGAATTGATGAGGATTTGCCTTTATTGGTGAGTCAAAGTGACAGGGAATAATATTTTGGAAATCCCAAGTAGCAACCTTGTTTACCCAGTTAAGTACTTGTTGTGGCGCTTGGGGAAGAATTAAAATTTGTAAAATCGGTGCGACAAATGGACGACCCTCACTTCGTAAGGCATCAAAAGACTGTTTCCAGTTATCTTGCCACCGAAATGGAAATAAACCGCAGTAAGCTTTGAGTGACTTTTGTGGGGCTTTGAGAGCATCACAAAACATTTGCCCCAATCCTGTAATTTCTAGCACACCGGGACGAAAGAAAACTGCAAATAATGAAATGCGTTGCCATCCTTGGCGACGGTTAACTTCATTATCCTCGATCACTTCAGAGGCATTGTTTCTAGCATGAAATAATAAAGGATAGGGATCTAGTTGGTTAATTGCGGGTGGTTCTTCTGGTATAGATAATATACTATCCGTTACAAGTAAAGTGTGCGATCGCTTGTGAAAAACTGCAACTTCTACAAAAGATCCTCGTCCCAAATCAATGTCTAATACAGCATATTCAAACTCATTAGCAAAAGGTACTTGACTACTATCTTCTGGAAGTACTTGAGTGCGTTTTTGGGGAAAACCTAGCCAACTCAGGGGCAAAGTTAGCGGAAAACTCCATTGATGCGGCGCAATGAATACCTGTGCTTGTGGAAAGCATCTAGCAAAAGGACCAACAAATATTTTGTGTTCTAAACCAGAACTCGTCGGCAAAATGATGTATTTAACATCTCCGTGCTTGGCAACCAACTCCTTAACTAAACGAATACATTCAATCGTTGGTGCTACTGGTGCATAAACGAAAAGCCCACCCGCTTCTAACTTGACCACAGTCATCCGAATCGGCACGATGGTATAGAGAATGCCGTGCAACTGCTCAAATGTCCAAATAGTATCCTTAACAACCTCTAAGCAAAGTGTACGACGTTGACTGTGGGGGTAAAGTGGTAAAGCAAGCCAAAATGGCCATAACCAGTCTTGAGAATTAGTACTAGATTGCGTCGATTCTGGTTGTCGTTTTTCCTTTGGTTCATATCCCCCTATATTCATTTTGCTAATTTTTCCACATCTTTATTCATCCATTTCTTTTAACGTAGCTAATGCTGAAGGAGATAACCGACTGAGATAGCGGAATATCCAATATTTGAATATAGTATCTAAAATTACCGGAAATGTAGCAATAAACATGAAGATTACACTTCTATTTGCTTCGAGACCTAAATGTTGTGCCAACCCTTCTAGAATTACTTCCCATCCATGCGGTGAGTGAAATCCTACAAATATATCTGTAAATAAAATAATTAAAAAAGCTTTGGCGCTATCGCTTAAACCATAGACAATAGTATCAATAAAAGATTTGACAATCACAATTTCTCTTTTACTCTTAGCAATTACTATGCTAAAAGCAATTAGTGAAAGCAAATCAGCAAAAATATTGCTAATAGCATTACTACTTTTATGGCGAAATACTTCGGCTATTTCAATTGCTTTTTCTTTGATGCTTTCTTTTATAGCCTCTGACGAAATTGTTGGAGACTTATAAAGTAAACTTTCCAGTCTGAGCTTTTCTTGAAAAATATTTAACTCATCTAGAGCCTGATCTTCCATTTCAGAATTGAGGAAAATTTGACTGATATTATCACCTCTAATGCTTTCTATTATAGGATTTATTAAAATTCGTTTAGATAATTGATGTGTTAAAAGTGGCACAATAATTAAAGTTATCAAGAATTTTAGAGCAGTTCTAGTCCGATTTCTTGAGATTCGATAATTCTTGATAAATTCTTCTTCTGCTTCGGGCGTAAAATCTGTTTTAATTTTATTAATTGTTCTGCCAATAGATCTAGGCAATACTCCCGTTTTTTGAGATAGAGGTTGATTTTTTCCATTTAAGTTATTATTAGTATCGCCATCATTATTTTTTAAAGTTTTTGTAACAGGCGCTAATGTAATGTCTTTAATTAAATTATATTTAAAGGTATATTTTTCTATCACTTCATCAATAAATTTCAATTTTTCTAATACAGATCGATCAGAAATATTGAGGATTGAACGGCTCAATCGAAATTCTGCTAGTCTCACTTTAATAATAGTTAAATTTTGATCAAGATATCCTTGCCAGTAAGACATGACATTTTCAGTGTAATTTGCTGATTTAGCAGATATTTTTTGATTACCAAAATGTTCTCTTTCGATAGTTTTAATGACTTGAGCAGCATTGTAGGCTTCTAAAAGCGCTCTTTCTGGTGTCTTAAAAAACCATTGATTCATTGTTTACGAATATGTCAGTATTTTTGGGGTAAATAACATGCTTTATTGAGCAAAAATTAAGCTGTATCATAATGTTCTGCTCAATTGCCTGTTTAAAAGTCTATCATTTGCACTATGAAAATTAGTGATGTATGGTTAATTTTTAAGCAAGTCTTGAACTAGCAAATTAAACCAAATATTAACTAAAATTAAAAATATCAGATTTTTAGGGATGCAAGTCATTTAAATTTTTATTTGCATACATGTCTGATAAACCTTGACAGCACGATCAATGCCCTTAAAACGATGATCTCCCATTTCCTGGAAATCTGATGACTTTGAAAGCATTGTATAAGTAGCTTCACTGATCACGCATTCGCTAGGAGGACAAACTGCTTCCATACGAGCAGCAAGATTAATCGTAGCTCCTAATGCTGTGTAGTCAACCCTTTGAGAACTACCAACATCGCCGACAACAGCTTTACCACTATTAATCGCAATGCGTAATTGTAAGGGTTCGTGCCAAAAACCGTTAGCATTGAGACGTTCAAGCCGAGCGAGCATTCCTTTCGCAGCTGCGGTTGCGCGATCGGCGTGATCTAATTGTGGTTCTGGAGCGCCAAAAAATGCCATAATACAATCACCAATATACTTATCTAAAGTGCCGCCGCAGGCAAATACTTCTTGCAACATCTCTTCAAATAAATTATTTAACAATTGAGCGATCGCAGTTGGTGTTAATCTTTCAGAAATCGCTGTAAAACCAACCAAGTCCGCAAACAAAATGCTGATTTCGCTTTCTGTAGGAGCTAAACGACCATCTGGTAATCCTCCCACAGCTATTAACTGTTGTACAACAGATGGTGAATGATAGCGTTCTAGTCGATGACGAATCACCTCTTCGGTTTTGAGTTTTTCTGCCAGTAGCCAACGTTGGACGCTAGAAGCTACAAGATTTGCCAAAGCCGAGAAAAAGCTAAGTTCTTCTTCACCTTCATTTGCCCAATGGTAAGAAGAAAGATGAGCATCAGCGTAGAGAACACCAACAACTTTATTTTCATCCCATAAAGGCACAGCCATAGCGCTACGAATACCTTTAACTAAAATACTATGTTCCCCAGAAAACCGTTCATCTTTATGGGTATCAGCGGTTTGAAGAGCTATTTTTTCCTCAAATACTTTTTGACAGATACTCCGACTAATCCAATCACCATCAGCAGCCAAAGATTCCTGCTCAGAGATATCTCTAGTACCTGCATTCACTAACTCTAAATGACCACACCCACCAACATCAATTAATAATGCCAAACGGTCAATACTATCGAGGTAACGAAAAACGACTTGTTGCACCTGGGAAAAAATCTCTTCTATAGATGCTGCTGCACAGAGATTTTTGGCTATATCTACTAAGTCTTTAAGGCGGGCAATAGTTTTGTCTTTGTTGCTGGTTTCGCCATCTTTGCTATCGGCTTCTATCCATTGCTGTTGTAGTTGTTTGACATTACGAAAAATTGTTTTTGGCTCAGAAGCTTCTGATAAAACCATATCCTTAGTCATAAACTGTGTAGCAGGATTGGCAAATAATACTACCAAATTCACATTTCCCAGCCAAACAATATCACCATGATGTAACTCTTGGGCATGATTAACAAGACATTGATTCACTTGTGTCCCGTTTTTGCTCCCCAAATCCTCAATATTCCAAACTCCATCAGCCGTTTTGACTAGCCGAGCGTGCTTACGAGAAACTCCTCCAAAAGGTAAGTACAAGTCACATTCCGGTAAACGGCCAATTGTGAATTCATTTTGATTCACTGTCACCGTTGTTTCCGTGTCTCCCTGTTTTAGCCGCAATGTGAGTTCAGTCATGAGTGTGGTATGTCTATTCTGAAAATTGGGGGTGCAAGCATCTCTATAAGTAAGGGATACGCAGGGGTGAATCCTTTACCTCTTCTTTATGACACTGTTAATGGCATTACGACAACTGCTTGTAGTAAATATGACGTTAGAAAATTTTAATTACCCAATATTTTGAGTTTGCCGTGTCAGTAGTGTGGTCTGCCTGTGGCTGAGTAAGACACAAATGCAGTAGAATCACTTAGTTGGCTACCGCATCAATGGATTGTTATTCTGTGCTGCTGAAATGATAGTTTGCTCAATTCTTTTCAATCTAGTCTCTGGACGTTTTGCACTATCAATCCAAAATAAAATATTTTTCTTCAATGAATTATTAAATGCCTGGAAATTACAATTGGCTGTTGCGTTTGCTTCTAATGCTTGCTGCAAATCTATGGGAATTGTTAATGCTTCAATTGCATCTAAGGAGTTCCATGAGCCATTTTGTTTTGCAGTTGCAATTTTTTCTAGACCCGCTTCAGTCATTAAGCCTTGTTCAATTAATTCTCTAATATATTGCTTATTTAATTTTGACCAGACACTTTAGCTATGAGCATACCCCCGTTTTTGGAAGTCGGCAAAAGTCATAAAGCCGATTTCTGCATATCCATCATCGAAAATACCGATCTCAACAACTCCAACGAACTGGTGTTTTGGGAGTATTGCAACCCACTTTAACCACGTCATCGTGTCGTTATCGGGCGATTTTTCTAGGGCGGCGAACTTATACTTTTGCTTCAGTTGCGAGAGCGTCGGGATCTCGTCTTCTAGGTACTCGTATAATATCGGATTGCTCAGATGAAAGTACAGCAAATCGGCGTGATATTCCGTCACTTTTT
>JBBSOP010000230.1:0-7686 GCA_038259655.1 Chroococcales cyanobacterium | reverse complement strand
ATCACCCCGAACTACCGATTTTGGTGATGAGCGATCGCGCTGAGTTAAAAGATCGTCTAGAAGTAGTGCGGCAAGGTGGTAAGCTGTTTTTGGAAAGGTCTATTGCTCCAGAACAAGCGATCGCAGCTGTCATGCAACTATTGAATAGTGCAGATATAACAGCAAAAGTAATGATTGTCGATAACGATCAAGATTGGTTACGCACTTTACCAACACTACTCAATCCTTGGGGATTTAAAGTTACCACCTTGGCAGATCCTCAGCAATTTTGGACAGTGCTGCAAGCTGTAATGCCCGATGTACTGGTATTAGATGTGAACATGCCCCAGATCAATGGTTTTGAACTCTGCCAAGTCGTGCGGAGTGATCCACGTTGGCAACGTTTACCAGTATTATTTTTGAGTGTGCTAACGGATACGAAAACCCAGAATCAAGCTTTTAATGTCGGTGCAGATGACTACCTATGCAAGCCAGTAAGCGCCGTAGATCTGGCCAACCGCATCCTCAATCGTCTCCAGCGAGTGCGGAGTTGGGCAAGTTAAGGGTTTGACTAGCAATAGACTTCTTGCTTTTTAAGTGATTATGAGGATTTGACTTAATGTATTGGGTCAACATAATTCGTAATTAATTGTAATGCTCCTACGTCGCTCTGCCTAAGTGCTAGCGTAGCGTATATACTCTAGCAGTCTGGAATCATTCGTGAGAAAATACTGAGATAAAAATCTTTATTTTACAAGCATTCTAGCCTTAATTCCTTCTCACGTATCATTTGGGACTGCTATATTATATTGTGATTATTGTCACGTTAATTATGTGATATGTAACACTTACATTCAAATATTTTATATCATACTATCCTCTCAGCATCATTGAAGCATTGAGCTAAGTATCTGGAAGTTTATATACGTTTATCAGACCAATGCCCTAAAATACTGCAAAAACCTAATTAATAATTGTATTTGCATTTAAACAATAAATACTCTTACGTTTATTTAAATTCAGCAGAAAGTAGTTCTATGTCAAACACACCTAATAATGAAACTCCACCTGATGAAACTCCACCTCATCAAATTCCATCTAGTCAAACACTACCTGATAACAACAAACCTCCAACTTTTAATATTCAACACATTCCTGAGTCTATTAGAAACATACTTTCTCATCCTTGGCTTATACAAATTGCATCTCAACATCCCTCAATAACTAATATAATTGTAGCTTTATTTTTAGCAGCAACAGGCGTTAATTTTATTCAAAATCCTGGAATTGTAAAAGAAAATGATTTAACTCAATATCCTATAAAACCAAAAGAAATATGTAAAACTTATAAAGAAAACGAATATCCAGATATAAAAAATAATGAATTTATAGATATAAATTACAAAATCAAGAGTAGCGACAGTAACAGTAATAGAGAATTGATTTTACCAACAATTGAATGCGAATACTTACTCAAAACCAAAGATTCAACAGTTGAATCCAAAAAACTTCAAGTTAAACTTGATCACGATACAGCTAACTCATCAAAAGAGTTAATAAACAAAGAAACAATTTGTGAAAACTTTGTAAAGCAAATACAAGACCAAAATTATCTACAGTCAAATAGAGATGTATCCCTAAACAAAGTATCTGAATTATCTGATCAAGAAAAGAATAATAACGAGTATCTTTTTAGCTGTGAATACACTATTACAAAAAATGATAGTACTAACACAAATAAAATTATTGTAGGCTTAAGGTATTTGTCTAGTGATTTTATAAAAAATAATAACTCAGATGAATATAAAATAAATGTAGACGAAATATGCAAAGATCCAAGTATTCAAAAGAAACATAAAGACCAAATTAGAAAAAGCCCTGCTGAAAATATACAGATTACATCGTTAGGAGCAAAACTTTTAGATAAACAGGATGTTTGGCCAGTTTTTCGTTGGGTATGCGAGTACGAAATTTCTGAAAGACAAAGAGATGGACGTATACAAATAAGAAAAGAAGGCTTAGGTCTTAGTTTAGATGATGATTATTGTCGTAAGAAATATTTAGATGAAAAAGTAACCAAAGCAAGCCATCACGACTACAACAATCCTTATTCTTTGTATTGTACCCGTCCTGACTTAAAATAATACAAACTACACCAATCCAATCTTTGTATCTAGTTTGAGTAATGGACTACTATTTACTAGATTTAAAAGAGTAAGGAATTATTACTATTTATATTAGATTACACTAAATAGCAATGAGATTGCAACGCCTTGTTGAGTAAAGCTTGATATTCTTCATCTATAACACCATAAGCGCCAAATCTTTCTAAGTGGGGATTCATCATTTGAGCATCAAACAGCACAAATTGCCTTTGACGTAATCTTTCCACTAACTTGACCATTGCGACTTTCGAGCCATCGGGAATGCGGTAAAACATCGACTCGCCAATAAAAGCGCCACCAATGACAATT
The DNA here is from genome assembly GCA_038259655.1 of Chroococcales cyanobacterium. GTDB lineage: Bacteria > Cyanobacteriota > Cyanobacteriia > Cyanobacteriales > Nostocaceae > Halotia. The sequence continues at coordinate 5,233 of JBBSOP010000230.1, read as the reverse complement.
CCTAAAATTCCCCCAGCGAGTTCGTCACCTTCCCAAGTTTCAAAACTATAAGCGTATCCTGTCTGGTAAAGTAGCCAGTAAATCTCTTGTAATTCTGGTGAAATCCAAGTTGTTTCGCGGTTAGCACATCCGGCGACTACAGATTTAAAGTCACGGTTAATCGCCACAGTAAAACGCTCTTGGTTTAAAACACGTCGCAAAGACTTGGGGTAGCGAAATTGTTCATTCAAAGGAATTAAAGTACGATCGCGACTTCCATACCACCCCAGGCCATTGCTGTCATCAGCCATGAGAAAATAGCCTTGGGCATAGCCTCGAATAATAGTAGCGATGTCATATTCCATAAATATAAAAAAAGCCAGAGAAATACAAATGGATGTTAAATCATCCTTTGCTTTCCTCTGTAATTTCCTTAGCATTCTTCTGCGTTTAAAAAAATGACTGAGACAATTCCACTTATCACCCTACCACCATCTGAAAATCCTCACCTCGAAGGTGAATGGTTGCAAGAGCGATTATTAAGGTGGCTAGATACAGAATTTATCCCGGAAGCCATCAATCATACAATAGCTCAACGAGCAGCACAGATTTTTGTGCGGCAGCGCATGGAAGGAGAAAATGACCTTGGCTCTCTGGTAATTGCCATCGTTACAGAGATGGAGGCGTTTGATTTTTCCAAAAGCTTTTATGGAGAGTTTGCGATCGCCAACGCTGTCAGCGATCTACTCTTAGATAGTCTAGGCATAGACCGTTGCTGCGGTCAATAATTTTTGTCAGTAGTCAGTTGTCAGTTGTTATTCTTGGCGACTGACCACTGACTACTAACCATTGACTACTACCAACTAGACTTAACAACTCCAGGTAAAAGACCTTCATGCGCCCATTCCCGTAATACGTTCCGAGATAGCCCAAAGTCACGGTAAACACCTCTAGGGCGACCAGTTACCCAGCAGCGGTTACGGCGACGGCTAGGCGCACTATTACGTGGTAGTTGTTGGATTCTACGGTGAATTTCTAACTTTTCTAAGGGAGATTCGGTAGTTTTGAACTCGTCTAGCAAAGCTTCCCGCTTGTCAGCGTACTTTTCTACCATCTTGGCGCGCTTTTTCTCGCGCTCAATCATGCTCTTTTTTGCCATATATTCTCTAACTTAAATTTAGACAGCATTTTCTATTCTACAATGCCCTATCAATTCTAGTGGTATATCAAGATAGTTTTGAGGGTTCGTAGTAAGCACTTTAGTGCTTAAAATTCAGGACTAAAGTCCTGACTACGAACTTAATTATTTCCTCAGAACTAATGAAACAGACCACTAGCGCTGCTTTTGTCGCCAATGCCCTAATGTTTGTTAGCAGTAGGACATAAATCGGCAAGTTGACAAGCTTCACAGGCGGGAGACCGAGCTTTACAGATAGCACGGCCATGATAAATTAGCCGAATCGACCAATTTTCCCAATCTGGTTGTGGTAACAACTCCATTAAATCTTTTTCGATGCGAATGGGGTCTGGATGCTCAGTTAAACCTAAGCGTTGGCTGAGGCGCTTAACATGAGTGTCTACAGTCACTCCAACATTAATGCCATAAGCATGAGCTAGAACTACATTTGCTGTTTTGCGCGCTACACCAGGAAGTTGCAACAGCTGGGTCATTTGGTTGGGGACAACAGAGTCAAACTCAGCAACAATCATTCGACACGCCGCTTGAATGTTTCTCGCTTTATTGCGATAAAACCCTGTAGAACGCACCAAGTTTTCTAATTCTACTAAATCAGCGATCGCTAAACTAGCTGCATCAGGAAATTGAGCAAATAAAGCTGGTGTGACTTTATTCACTCGTTCATCTGTACACTGAGCCGAGAGAATAGTAGCCACCAGCAGTTGCACTGGTGTTGAGTAGTTCAAAGAGCAAGTTGCATCTGGATAAAGATGCTTCAGGCGAACTAAAATTTCTAGCGCCCGTTGCTTTTTGGATAGCGGTTTAAGCGTGGTATTCACTGAAACAATTTTTGTACCCATTCCAACTGACTAGTAAGCTGGGTGGTTTCTTTAACAATCAGAAAAATTCCCAGTCCTAACAGTAGCATTAAACCTGTTTGCATTACACCTTCTTGGATACGGCTGGGTAAAGGCTTACCGCGCACACCTTCAATCAACAAAAATGCTAGTTGTCCGCCGTCTAAAGCTGGTAAAGGCAAAATGTTGATGATTGCCAAGTTAATGCTGATTAAAGCAGCAAAAAAGAACAAACTACCCGTATCATTTTGGGCAATGCTAGAACCAATTTGGACAATTTTAATCGGCCCAGCTACTTGGCCAGCAGTTTCACCAAAGTTGGTAATTAGCTGTCCAAAGCCTTTAAATGTCATCGTGATGATGCGCTGAAATTCTACTGCACCCTTGTTTAGAGCTTTCAGCGGGTTACTAACGGGATGACGTTCTACTGTGACGTTGGGAGAAAGTCCAACACCAACACTACCCTCGCCGTTGGATTTAGCTTCGGGAACTATGTTCAAGGATAACTTTTGGTCGCCACGAGCAATTTCTAATTTAACTGGCTTACCTGCATTCGTTTTAATGATTTCCCTTAAAGCTTCTAATTCTTGCGGCGATGTCCCAAATTTGGCTTGATTAGCAGCTAAGATCACATCTCCTTTTTGAATCCCTGCTTTTTGGGCTACAGAACTAACATCTGGTGCTAGTTGTTGAATTAAAACTCCTGGTTGGGGTGGGCTTGTTTGTGGTATACCAATAAAGCCAATCTGGGCTACTAAAAGGAAGTAGGCAAATATTAAATTTGCGATTACTCCGGCACTGATGACGATCGCCCGATCTAAAATTGGACGATTACGCAGCAGGTTCGGGTCATTGGGTGGAATATCACTATCTGGATCATCGTCGGGAAAGCCAACAAAGCCACCCAAAGGAAAGGCGCGGATAGCATATTCGGTTTGTGATCCTTGGTACTTCCAAAGAATTGGGCCAAACCCTAAAGAAAAGCGGTTAACGTAAATACCTTGAGAACGGGCTGCAACAAAATGTCCCAGCTCGTGTACCAAGATCAGAACAGCCAAGACTGCGATCGCTGCTAAAACTGACATAGAGCAAATTTACTGAAAATATTAAGCTATCTAACTTATCTCTATTTTAAGATGTGCGACAAGCATAGTACTTGTCTTGACTCGTCCAAATTAAACATTTTTGCACTTTGTTTAAGTTTTGTAGTAATTTTTTACACAAATCACTAAGTATAATTAGTCTTACTTCTGAGGCGGTTTACCGAAAAATTGGGTTTAAAGCCCTGCCCTAGAAGGGATCGGCTGTTTCAATGCACAAGATAAAGAGTTTGTCAATCTTGCAAGAGATAAATATTTGGAAAATTGTGATGAAAGTATAACCATTTCGACGAAGTATGTTGAGTGCGATCGTTTTACAGTGGCGCAGATGAAATCGATTGCGTTCCGATTCGTTGAGACCTTTGACTAAGTAACCTGTATTTATGCATAAATTAATTATGAATGACGTAAAGTCTGCGGCATAGCTACGCTTAGAGCGAGTCCCCGAACGTCATGATCAATTACGAATTATGTTGAGGTGTCATGGCTCATGATTTGAGACAACAACGACCGATCGCAGTTGACTTGTTCGCCGGTGCTGGCGGCATGACCCTTGGCTTTGAACAAGCTGGCTTTGATGTGTTGGCATCTGTGGAAATAGACCCTATTCACTGTGCTACACATGAGTTTAATTTTCCTTTTTGGTCTGTGTTGTGTCAAAGTGTTGTGGATACGACAGGGCAAGAAATTAGGCAGCGTTCTGAAATTGGCGATCGCGAGATTGATGCAGTCATTTGTGGCTCCCCATGTCAAGGCTTTTCACTCATGGGTAAACGAGCTTTTGATGATCCGCGAAACTCTTTAGTATTTCATTTTCATCGATTAGTTTTAGAGCTACAACCAAAGTTTTTTGTGATGGAAAATGTTAGGGGAATTACACTCGGTGAGCATAAAAAAATCCTACAAACTTTGATTAGCGATTTTAAAATTCATGGCTATCAAATAGCAGAAGATTATCAAACCCTCAATGCTGCTCATTATGGAGTGCCACAATCCCGCGAGAGATTATTTCTGATTGGTGCTAGGAAAGATGTAGAGTTACCGCAATATCCCCAGCCAATTACTAACCGAGCATTACCAAATAATTTTATAGATCAAAACTTATCGACTCTTCCCAATAGCCCAACAGTCTGGGAAGCAATTGGAGATATACCAGAAGTAGAAAATTATTCAGAGTTATTAAAGAGAGATTGGATAGTAGCAGAGTATGGCAAACCGAGTAATTACACTTTGACACTTCGCGGAATTAATACCTTAGTAGATGATTATGCATACCAGCGTGAATTTGATTCTCGAATCCTTTCTTCGAGTCTGAGAACAAAACACTCACTTACAACTATTCAACGTTTTGCTGCGACGACTCCGGGAGAGAGAGAACCGATTAGCCGTTTTCATAAATTACATCCGGCTGGTGTTTGCAACACTTTAAGAGCAGGAACAGACAAATATAGAGGTTCTTTTACCTCTCCTAGACCGATTCATCCATTAACACCCCGCTGCATTACAGTCAGGGAAGCTGCAAGACTACATTCTTACCCGGACTGGTTTAGATTTCATGTCACTAAATGGCATGGATTTCGCCAAGTTGGAAACTCTGTACCACCACTATTAGCAAAAGCTGTAGCAGCAGAAATTATTCGTAAGTTGCAGGTATTACCGAATAAATCTCATTTTCGTCAGCAGTTAGGAGATGAAAAGTTACTGCAACTAAATATATCGCAAGCAGCACAATATTATGGCAAACATGGTTAGCGTACCCCCAAAAATCCCCACACTAGTAGCAACCGTTGCTGTTACTCCCTCTCTTTCGGCTGCATCTGAACTAACGCTATAGTTCCCCCATATACCGGGAATTTCCAAAAGCGCCTCCGTTGCTGCAACTGCATCTTCACCTGCGATCGCTAATTGAGCTACTGTCATAATTTCCCTGCAACTATATTTCAGGCTTATTTTAAAAGTTAATCTTTAAAAAAGAGGATAATTCCCCCTGCTCCCTGCTCCCTGCTCCCTGCTCCCTGCTCCCTGCTCCCTGCTCCCTGCTTGCTCCCCACATTCCCTTGGCGCTCACATTTAAAACCTCGACTTTGCCAAGCTTGCATATCTACATCAGCCAAGTTAGT
>JBBSOP010000229.1:0-7705 GCA_038259655.1 Chroococcales cyanobacterium | reverse complement strand
TTTACTAAGGGACTTTGATAAGTTTCATCTACGACTTCACCAGATGAACCTACCCCAATCGCTGCCACCGAACTAGTATAAACAGTGCGTTCAATCCCTGCTTTTTGGGCTGCTGCTAGCACATTGCGCGTACCTAAAACATTGTGCTGATAAAGTAATTCTTTGTCTGTTTGCCACAGGGAATAATAAGCTGCAACATGAAATAAGTATTGGCAACCCGCCATCTGTTGCCAGAGATTTGGGTCATTTAAATCACCCTTGACAATTTCCACCTCTAGACCACGCAGGTTTTCTAGGTTGCTGGTAGGGCGTACTAGTGCTTTTACCGTGTATCTTTGTTGTAATAACAACCGCACCAAATGAGAGCCAATAAAACCCGTTCCCCCTGTGACAAAGACTTGCATTAAATTCCTCCCCTGCTTTTAAATCGGGGAAACCAATCATCTAGAATGGCGTAGACTACAGGCACAACAATCAAACTGAGGATAGTTGAAGTTACTAATCCGCCGGCGATCGCAATTGCCATAGGCGATCGTAATTCCGCACCAGCACCAAAGCCTAAAGCCAGTGGTAACATCCCCAATATAGTAGAAGCAGTGGTCATCATAATTGGTCTAAGACGTACTGGCCCAGCTTTGAGAATCGCTTCTGTCTTACTTAAACCAGTTTTACGGAGTTGGTTAATGTAATCTACCAATAAAATGGCATTTTTGTTGGCTAATCCCAATAAAAACACAAAGCCGATCAACGAGATCATCCCGAAGTCGCTTTTAGTGAACAGTAGTGCCAGCATTGCCCCTACAATTGCCAAAGGTAGAGAGACACCAATTACCAATGGGTCTACCCAACTTTTAAACAGCAAAATTAGTACCAAGATAATGCACAGTGCCGATAGGATTAGGGTAGTACCGAAACTGCTAAACACCTCGCCTTGGCGGGCAGAATCTCCTCCCAAATCAAGAGAGACATTAGCAGGTAACACCGCCTTAGCTTCAGCTACTACTTGATCTGTCGCATCACCCAAAGACAAATTCTTACCGAGGTTAGCACTGACATAAGCTACCCGTTGATTGTTAAGACGCTCAATCTGAAAAACCTTACCTTGTTGATTGGCTTCACCTGTGACTGTGACATCAGCAAATCCTGGTCTTTTCTCAATTCTTTCTTTAATCGCTTTGGCAGCTTTGTTGAGGGCTTGGAGATCATTGCCCCGTAAGGATATCTGGAGTGGTTTTTGACCGCCTGTATCAACAAATTGAATATCTTCCACACTGGTAGTTACCCCAGGTAAAACAGGCAAAGTGGAACGAAACTGGTCTTGTAGTTCCGCAGTTGTAATATTGCGGTCATCCTTGAGCTTTACATATAATGTGCCTTTATTTGGCTCCCCTTCACGAGTACCAACAGTAGTAAATATTGTTTCCACTGCTGGGGATTTTCTGACTACTGCTTCTAATTTCTTAGCAACTTCCAAAGAATCATTTAAAGGATTGAAAGTTAGCAGTTGAGAGTTGGGACTTCCTCCCTGTACTCCTACACCCGCAGGAACACTCGGCAAAGGAGCCGTATAAGTAATGTTAAATTCACCCCGATCTAATTTGGGAATAAACCCTTTGGGAATCAGGGGAACTATTGCCATACCAGCGATGAAGCTAAGTATGGCTAATCCAATCACTATTCTGCGGTGGTTTAAAGACCAGTGCAGTAAATTTCGGTAAATTTGGGTAAAGGCAGCCCATTTACTTCCTTCTCGCCTTACGGAACCGGACGGTGCAGGTTTCAACCAATAAATAGCCAGCACTGGGGATAAAGTCCGAGCCACCAGCGTTGAAGCAATCATCGCTGCTGAAACCGTTATCCCAAAAGGCTTAAAGAATTGCCCAACTACTCCACCCATCAAACCAATAGGTAAAAAAACCGCTACTGCTGTCGCAGTGGTAGCGATAACTGTTAATCCAATTTCGGCTGTAGCTGAAAAAGCCGCTTGACGAGGACTTTCCCCATCTTCGATGTGTCGCATGATGTTTTCTACATCAATGATTGCATCATCGATTACACTGCCAATAACTAAGGCTAAAGCTAGTAACGTAATCGTCTCTAGGTTAAAGCCAAAAATTGCCATGACGATAAACGTCGCCAACAAAGACGTAGGAATTGCCAAAGCAGAGATCAAAGTTGCTCGCCAGTTCCATAAAAAAGGAAAAATTACTACTATCGACAAGATGACGGCTTCCATTAGCGCATCGATTGTTGACTGGGTAGCGTGGCGGATATATTCTGCCTGGGTTGCGGCTAAGGTGAGTTTGACATCCTTAAGATTAGTACGTAACTTTTGGACTTCTTTTTCTACTCGACTCACCACTTCTAAAGTGTTGGCGCTACCGCGTTTAATTACCTGAAATGCCAAAGCTTCTTGATTATTAAACCGTACTAATGTTGCTCCTGTTTGGGGCAGGGCAGTTGTGCTTGTGTTCGATGGTTTTAAAGTAGGATCACCTAGCAGGGAGACTTTGAGAACTCCTGGTAATTTAGCGATCGCTGGTACAATTTGGTTTTTCGCTAATTGACTCAGTGCTGTTAAACTCTGGTTAGGACTTTTAATGGCATAGCTAATGGCGGCTGACTCGTTCAAGTTCAAGGGAATAATTTTGTAATTTGCTCCCTCAGATAAAGTCAAACGCTTTAGCGCAGTTTCAACACTGCGAGTGGATGTTTCTAAGTTTGTGCCAACAGCAAAAGATAGACTAACGGCACTTTGACCAGGATAAGTGGAGGAACGGATATTTTCTAGTCCTTCTAGAGAGTGAAGGCGTTCTTCAAGAGGTTTTGTCAGCTTGGTTTCTGTATCTAGGGCAGTAGTTAGAGGCGCTTTTGCATTTACTACCACCACTGGAAATGTAATATCTGGAAACAAAGCATACTTGAGGGAACTGAAAGCCAAAATTCCAGCAACCGTTATAGCAATCCAAAAACTCACCGTCAACCACGAAAAGTCAATTGCCAACTTGGAAATATTGAAACGTTCTCGTGCGGATTTTGAGCTATTAAGCTTTACCATCTTAGAAAATCATAAAAAACTCATGGGAGTTTGGAAACCTAGCGGTTTTAATCAACAATATTGATTAATTCTCCTCTTAAAAAGCATATAGGATATGTTAGCCTTACTAATTGCTGTTATTAGATATGGGACATAGCAATTTGTCAATGCCTAAGTCCTATCAATATTCTAAATAATAATTATAATACGCTTGTACCGCTGGATTCAGCGAGGTTATATCTTCGTAAGCTTTATGCTAGTTAAGAGAATAATAACTGGATAGCTAGAAGTATAAAACATGAAAGAAACAACACGCCGCCAATTTATCGTCACTGCCACTTTGGCGACGGGTTTTGCTCTAGCAGCGCAACCCATTTCTGCCCAAGTTATTACTACTGATGCCAAGTCATTGATAGCGGGTGCAGTGAAAATTCCTGTTAAAGATGGCGAAATTCCAGCATACAGAGCGATGCCTGCTAAGGGTGAGAATTTCCCAACTATTCTAGTAATTCAGGAAATATTTGGTGTACACGAACACATACAAGATGTTTGCCGTCGCTTTGCCAAATTGGGGTATTTAGCGATCGCTCCAGAAATGTTTGTGCGTCAAGGTGATGTCTCAAAGTCAAGTAGTATAGACGAAATTCGCCCCATAGTAGCTAAAGTTCCAGATGCCCAAGTCACGTCTGATCTTGATGCCACAGTAGACTGGGCGATGAAGTCATCAAAGGGTAATACCAATAAATTAGGGATTACGGGTTTCTGCTGGGGTGGTCGTATTACTTGGTTATATGCGGCACATAATCCCAAAGTGAAAGCAGGGGTAGCATGGTACGGACGATTGGTAGGCAATGACACTGAACTGACACCCAAGCATCCTGTAGATATTGCATCTTGTTTAAAAGTTCCTATTCTTGGACTGTATGGTGGTAAAGATACGGGCATTCCTCTCGATACAGTAGAAAAAATGCGCGAGGCTCTCAAGTCTAGCAGCAGTGAATCTAAAATTATTGTCTACCCTAATGCATCCCACGCCTTTTTTGCCGATTATCGCCCCTCCTACCGTGAGCAAGCAGCTAAGGATGGATGGCAGCGCTTAAAAGCATGGTTTAATCAGCATGGCCTATAAAAAGGCAGGGGAGCAGGGAGCAGGGAGAAAAGAGAATTAGTAGTTGCTCTGTCCCTCTTAAAATTACGAATTACGAATTACGAATTACGAATTATTTGGTCAATGTCTGATTTACCTCCTATCAACACGATTTTAGTACCGCAGGGAGCCGAATACAAAGCTGTGTGTCGTGGCTTAAGCCGAGTTTCTGGGATTACTCCAACTGTAATGCCGATACCAGTTGGTATTAAGCCTTTAACTCGATACCTACAACAATTGCCAGAGGATAAAAGCTTCCTCAACCAACCACAATCGAGAGTGCTGGTTATGGGTATATGTGGCAGCTTAAGCCAGTACTATGGTGTTGGTGACACTTTGCTGTATCAAAATTGTGTTTATCAAGGGAAACTACAAGAGTGCGATCGCACTTTCACCGCACAGTTACAATCGGCGATACCAGAAAAAGTATCTTTAGTCAAGTCATTAACAAGCGATCGCCTAGTTTGGTCTGCCGCCCAAAAACGTCATCTTGGTGAAACATTAAAGGTTGATGTCGTTGATATGGAAGGATTTGCAGCTTTAGAGTTTTTCAAGAATACTGAGGTAGCAGTGGCAATGTTGCGAGTAGTCAGTGACGACTGTCACCATGATATTCCTGACCTGACACCAGCAATTAACTCTGATGGCTCCCTTCAGCCTTTAACTTTAGCAATTAAATTACTTAGACAACCTCTGGCTGCTACTAGGTTGATTAGAGGTTCTTTAAAGGGACTCAAAGTGTTAGAACAAGTAACAACATCGCTATTTTCTAGCTGGCTGAATTAACAGCAATTTGGAATTAAGTTAGCGCAAATATTCATCATTAGTTTGTAGTAGCCCTTTGTTATGGTTGCTACAGGCAGGTTTAGCTACCACTGAACATAAAGAATTTATACAAAAGTTGAATAGGGAATAAGTTCAGGCGATCGCGCTACATCATCAGTGCAGTCTTTTTTAGGAAAATGCAGTAAGGGTAGTTATACTTGCAACTCAAATCCAGGTAATATATCTTCTCCAGAAACAATCGCTGGCATTTGAACAACTTCTACAGCTTTTCCGAGTCGGTAAATTTCCACTTGGTTGTCTTGAGGATTAATTAGCCAACCCAAACACAGCCCATTTTGGATGTATTCGTTCATTTTCGCTTGAATAGGTGCAAGGCGATCTGTCTGAGAACGCAGTTCAATCGCAAAATCGGGTACAAGTGGCGGAAACTTTTGTCGCTGTTCTGGTGTTAAAGCTTCCCACCGTTCCAACTTTACCCAAGCCGCATCAGGAGAACGTTTTGCACCATTGGGAAGTATGAAGATAGTTGAAGAACTAAAAACTTTGCCTAATTTAGCTTGACGATTCCAATTATTCAAGTCTGTAATTAAATCTGCTTCTTGGTTTCCGCTTTCTCCTCCTACTGGTGGCACAATTATTAATTCTCCCGCTGCATTCATTTCTAAGTTCAAATCACTATTGGCAATACATAATTGATAAAATTGCTCATCGGTTAAATGAGCGATTGATTCTAGATTCAGCACAACAGTATTCATTGAACCTTTCCTCGTGTCTTTGTTACTAACACTCAGTTACCTTTAGTTAAAAGTTTAGCAAGGGTAAATTAACTTGAGTTTAATAAAGTTAGTATCACCTATTCAAAGGCATAAGCACTTGATCTACAGTTAAATTAATATCAGATTATCTATAAAGTTGGACAAGTCAGATATTTCTCACACTACAAATTACTTTACACAGGTGGTAAAAAATGGGTCGCATCAATCCATACACGTTACAAATGCAAATCACCCGAATGTTTGAACAAGGGCAATCATTTTTTGCTACTACCAAAGTGCAGGATTGGTTGAAGGAACGCAATCATGATCCGTCAGATTATGATATTATTTTTCATCAAAAACCTGCTCCTCCTGGCTCAAAAGAAGTGATAGTAGTAGAAATTGAATTGCATCGTAAAGATGGACAGCCTGTAGATCCGTGGTTGCAAGAACAAGCAAATCTTCATGCCTAATTAATCAAGATACTTTCTCAACATCCTCTAAAATCACCCAGTTAGGTGAACCAAATGGTTGATGTCTAGTCTGTATGCCAATCTGTAATCTGAGATTAGCAAACAAGACTAAAACATTAGGGATGCGGACAATGGCAGTAAATCAAGCTTGCGGTAGCTTTGGTAAACGTCTATTTGCCTGGATGATGGCTCAAGGTAGCAGTAGCTATGAACAGGCGGTAGGCGATCGCAAGCGCGCACTTTTTGCCGATCTTCACGGTAAGGTGTTAGAAATTGGCCCAGGAACTGGCCCCAACTTACCCTACTACCCAAAAGACATCGACTGGATAGGAATTGAGCCAAACCCATATATGCATTCCTATCTACGACAAGAAGCCGAAAAGCTGGGCTTGAATATCGATCTCCGCATGGGAACTGCGGAATGGATAGATGCTGAAGATAACAGCATAGATGTTGTGGTTAGTACATTAGTGTTATGTTCTGTACCTCAGTTAGACGAAGCGTTACAAGCAATTTTAAGAGTTCTCAAACCGGGTGGACGCTTCTTATTTATTGAACATGTCGCCTCACCTCGTGGTACTTTATTACGAAAAGTCCAAACTACAGTTCGCCCAATTTGGCAGGTTCTCGGCGATGGCTGTCATCCTGATCGAGAAACTTGGTTAGCTTTGGAAAAAGCGGGATTTGCCAGTGTAAATTATGAACATTTTGATGCACCATTTCCGATTGTTAGCCCTCATATTATTGGGGTGGCCACAAAGTAAGGTTTCTTAATGCCTCAATTACTGATATTACCTCCTGTTTCCTGCCTTTTGCTTTTTGTCTCTCTTGTTGACATCCTCCCCGCCGTGAAAGGTCGGGGATTCTGAAGTAATGAGTAAGAAGTAATAAGTAATAAGTTGAAGAAAGAAATCAGTTTTTACTCATTACTCATTACTTTAAAGCCGTCCTAGAAGGACGTTCGCGTAGCGTCTCGTAGAGAGGCTTTAGATCCAATCCTTTGGTAATTAAGAGTTGTGGAAATTGTGGAAAACTTTCTACACATCTGTTGAAAGAATGGTTAGGTGGATTAATATCTGTGGAAAACTTGTGGAAAACCCCTCTATTTTTTCCACAGAGTAATTATACTTATTCAAAGTTTTCCACAAAATATGATCATTTTTCCACAGAGGAAGTTAATTTTAATCAACTTTTAGACTTTACTTAATCAGTACCTTCGCTAAACAAAGATTATGAAGAGATAAGAGAGATGTAATAAAGTTGTTGTCTTCACAAAGAAGAACTCAAAAACCACAAACAGCCTATGTCCGACATCCTAGCACTGTTACAATGATTACTACTATAGATAAATGCTACAAAGCATACTGCCGAGTTTTTTTTATCTGTCCACGAAACCATAAAAATGCTTCCTTAAAAACCTGAGCCTATTTTATTAGCCAAGATTTTCTATAAGGGACTTCCATAAAATAAACTATTCCACCGACAATAATGATAATCATTTTAAAGG
>JBBSOP010000228.1:0-7733 GCA_038259655.1 Chroococcales cyanobacterium | reverse complement strand
TTGGTCTAGCTCACTTCACCGTTGGCTATGTCCTCACCTACGCAGCGTTCTTGATTGCCTCCACTGCTGGTAAGTTCGGTTAACCTGGCTGCTAGTTCTGTAGGTAAGTAATAAAATCCCCTGCCGCAAGGTGGGGGATTTTTTATTGGGATAAGTAATTATTACACATACAACATTTCGTATCTTCCGCTACATTAGTAAGAGAATAAAAGCTTTTTATATACTAAACTATGACTATGCAGCCCGAAAGTACATCCTTAGGAGATTTATTTTGTCGTCGTATACCTTTCAAAGTCCCAAAATACCAAAGAGCTTTTGATTGGGAACAGGAAGAGATTAATGATTTTATTAAAGATTTATTAGTGCTATTTAATGCGAGAAAAATTAATTCTAATCAACCAAAAAAACACTTCTTTGGTGGATTAGTAAGTATAAAACAGCATATACCCAATAGTTATACAGGAAATCTTTACGATTTAGTTGATGGTCAGCAAAGGCTTGCAACTTTTACATTGACAATTGCTTCACTTGTTAAAGCATTTGAGTCACTTGCTAATGAAGCTGAAGTTGAAAAAGATATAGAAACCTCGCAAACAGCTAAGTCTTATGCAAGCACTACAAGAGAAGAATACTTAGAATACAAAGAAGTAGTTAATGGTCAGTTACAGCCTCGTCTTCGTCTCACTCTATCTAAAGCTGATCATCTCTTTTTTGAAGACTTAATAAATGGTCGTAGTCCTAAATGCTTACGCGATTCTCATAAAAAATTACAAGCTGCTTGGGATTCGATTAGGATAAGTCTTATTGAAAAAGTATTGAATAATATTAAAAATCCTAGTGTCTCTCATAAACTTACTTCACTTCTACAATTACGAAAGTCTGTAATGGAAGATTGTTATGTAATTTATATTGTGAGTGAAGATAGAAGCGAAGCTTACAGATTATTTGCTGTACTCAATGATAGAGGAAGGGAGTTGAGTGATGGGAATAAACTTCGCTCTGATACTCTTGAACTACTCGAAAAACATGAACGCGAACAACAGATTGCAGAAGATAATTGGGATAAAATACTTAGTTATCCAGCTACAGAAGTAGACCAATTTTTTAGGAATTACTATTCATCTCATCAGGGTAAGGGAGCAGCTAAAAGGAATTTAGCAGATACATTTAGAGATGATATATTTAAATTTTCACCGGGAGTTGTTTTAGACACTTCTGAAACTGAAAAAGCTAAAAAAATATCAAATACTATTTATGATATAGAGAAAGAGCAACAAGTTTTTATAGAGATATCAGAACGACGATGGCCTTATAAAGAAGCAAATGCTTCAGATTGGCGGCAGGAAAGGCTACAGCGTTTAATAAAAGTATTAAGGCATACACTTTGTATCCCGCTATTACTTAGCGTATGTCATTGTCTTTCAGAAAAAGAATTTATAGATATAGTAGACATTTTAGAACGCTTCGCTTTTCGCTACATTACCATCGTAGGCGCACACGCTGAAAAAATATCTGTCATATATTATGATCATGCAAAGTTAATTAGACAAGCACCGCAAGAATATAAAAGTTCTATCTTGAGGAATGAATTAAAAGCAGTGCAGGAAAAATACGCTCCTGATGAAACTTTTGAATCTCTATTAATACAAAAATTAAGCTATCAGGACAATTCTTCCAAAAAAATCATTATTAGACATTTTCTAACTACATTAGAAGATCATTTTGAATGGTATTCAAATGGTGCTAATGGCAAACCAAACCCAAATGAGATAAGTATTTTTGACTTAAGCAAAGTTACTATAGAGCATATATATCCGCAAAGTATTAACAGTAATTCGATAATCGAAGAGCTTGAGCCGTTAAAGAATGACATTGGTAATCTATCTTTTTGGCCTGGACGCAATAATAATAGTGCAGGTAATAAGTTGTTTACTGAGAAAAAAAGTCTTTACGAACAATCAAATATCACACTCAATCGAGAGCTAGTAAAATTTACAACCTGGGATAGGGATGACTTCCAGCAAAGGAGAAACAAGTTAATAAAAATGGCAAAAAGAATTTTTACTGTTTAATGACAAGTTAGATTAATATGAACACCAAACTTACTTAATCTTTATTAGAGATTATCCTATCTCTTTTTAATGAAGAACGCACACTCTTAGAAAAAAGCTATTTTTGATTTATCACAGCTTTCAACCTGTGACTTAATGCAACTTCCTCAAACTGGTGGAGCTTTACAACACCAATTTGAAAAAAGAAAGCTACAGATTTAAGCGTGGAAACTAGATTAAATCTGACTTTCTTAATATCAATTGGTATGACTAAACTGTACTTAGCTGTTCTTTTTTAGCATCTGCCTCTGCACTACTAGCCTCTGAAGGCGGAACCAATTGCCAAAACTTAGGCAGATAAGCTTGCCAATTTTGTAGAATCATCTTCGCTTTTGGTGAACCAGTACGTATCGCATGAGTTTCGATTAACTCTTGCAATTGTTTCTCCCCTGCTTCTGTAGTTACTCGTTGGATTTTGACGATCTCTGGATTGACTAACTCAGGCAATGAGTTATCTTCATCTAGGAAATATGCCAGCCCGCCAGTCATGCCAGCTGCTACGTTACGTCCTACTTTGCCAAGAACAACAATTACGCCACCAGTCATATACTCGCAACAGTGATCCCCAGCGCCTTCAATGACTGCTATGCCTTTAGAGTTCCGCACAGCGAAACGCTCTCCTGCTAAACCGTTGGCAAATAAAACACCACCTGTAGCACCATAGAGGCAGGTATTGCCAACTATGACATTTTGTGCAGGGTTATAGGTAGCATTGGCTGGAGGTTTAATAATGATTTCGCCCCCGTGCATTCCTTTACCTACGTAATCGTTAGCTTCTCCTTCTAGGGTAAGAGTGATCCCTGGGAGGTTGAAAGCGCCAAAGCTTTGGCCAACGCTACCTGTAAAGTTGAGATTAATTTGTCCTTCAAAGCCGCTATCGCCATATTGAGAAGCGATCGCACCTGCTAATCTTGCGCCAACTGTTCTGTCAGTGTTGACTATTCGTAGTCTTTTAGTGACACTAGACTGATTTTTAATGGCAGCTTGAATCTCTGGATCAGCCAGCAATTGGTCATCTATAACTACACCGTTGCTATGAACTTCTTCATGGATCAACCAGCTACGGTTTTCTTTAGTATCTGGTAGCTGAAGCAAACAATTGAGGTTCAAAGCTTGGGTTTTGGTAAGTTTCGCTTCTTGTCGTGTTGTCAACAAATCCGCACGCCCAATAATTTCTGATAGGGAACGGTAGCCGAGTTTAGCTAGAAGACTACGCACCTCTTGGGCCACAAAATAGAAGAAATTAACGACGTGTTCTGGTGTACCGCTAAAGCGCTCACGTAGTTCTGCTTTTTGAGTAGCAACACCAACAGGACAAGTATTCTTATGACAAACTCGCGCCATCACACATCCTTCGGCAATCATGGCGATGGAACCGAAGCCAAATTCTTCGCCACCCATTAATGCACCGATGATCACATCCCAGCCGGTTTTGAAGCCACCATCTACACGCAAAACCACGCGATCGCGCAGACTATTTTGCATCAGAACGCGATGCACTTCACTTAATCCCAGTTCCCACGGTGAACCAGCGTGTTTAATTGAACTTAGTGGTGATGCCCCTGTACCGCCATCATGGCCAGAAATCTGGATGATATCGGCGTTTGCCTTAGCCACACCAGCTGCGATCGTGCCAATACCGATTTCTGCAACTAGCTTGACTGACACCTGCGCTCTGGGATTAATTTGGTGCAAATCAAAAATGAGCTGTGCGAGATCTTCGATGGAATAAATGTCATGGTGGGGTGGTGGCGAAATCAGCGTGACACCCGGCTTAGAGCGTCTTAACTTCGCAATGTATTCGCTCACCTTGGGGCCTGGCAATTGTCCGCCTTCTCCAGGTTTTGCACCTTGAGCAATTTTGATTTCAATTTGTTTGGCACTACTCAAATACGCTGGCGTAACTCCAAACCGTCCCGATGCGACTTGCTTGATGGTGCTGGAAGCAGTATCACCATTTCGCAATCCTTTTAAGTGGGGTAGAGTGGGCGAGTGACCAAACTCGTCTACATCATCTAAAATCTGGTAACGGACTGGATCTTCGCCACCTTCACCAGAGTTAGATTTACCACCAATGCGGTTCATGGCGATCGCTAAAGTTTCATGGGCTTCCCGCGATAAAGCACCTAAAGACATACCACCAGTGCAGAAACGCCGGACAATTTCTACTACTGACTCTACCTCTTCTACAGGAATGGGTGAGCGATCGCTTTGAAAGTCTAGCAAATCACGCAATGCTGTTATTGGTCTACCTTGCAGGTATTGCTTATAAACTTCGTAGTGGTCATAGTTTTTGCTATCTACAGCTTTATGCAGCGCCTTCGCCATTTCTGGGCTGTTCATGTGGTATTCGCCACCACGTCGGTACTGAACAAATCCCAAGTTTTCTAATTTCTGGGTTGTCAGTTCGGGGAAAGCCTTACTGTGGAAAGAAAGCACTTCTACAGCTAATTCACTAATACTCAAACCACCAATGCGGGAAGCTGTACCGCGGAATCCCAATTCTAATAAATCTCCACCGATACCAATGGCTTCAAAGATTTGCGCTGCTTGATAGCTGGAAAGTAGAGAAATTCCCATTTTGGAGAGAATTTTTAATAAACCTGATTCTACAGCTTGGCGATAGTTTCCTATGGCTTGTTCTTGAGAACAGGCGGCAATTTTACCCCGTTCCATAAACTGTTGTGTTTTGGGATCTAACCACCAATCACGCACAGTATCTAAAGCCATATAAGGACAAACTGCACCAGCCCCGTAGCCAATCAGACAAGCAAAGTGATGGGTACTCCAGCACTGGGCAGTATTGACAATCAGGGATGCTTTCATTCGCAAACCCTCACGGATCAGGTGGTGATGTACGGCACCAACCGCTAACAAAGGCGGAATATAGGTGTATTCAGTACTAAGTGCATGGCTTTGATGACTGGAATCGCTCAAAATCAAAATTTTCGCTCCAGCCCTGACCGATTCGGCTGCTTGTGCTTGTAAAGACTGCACAGCTGCTTGCAATCCTCCTGGGCCGCTGGTAATTTCAAATAAAGTTGATAACTCAGCTGTTGCAAAGCCTGACAGTTTAATAGCGTCTAATTCTGCCTCTGTTAAAACTGGCGATTCCAGCTTTAATCTGCGAGCATATTCTGGTTTTGGTTCTAATAAGTTCCCTCGTTCACCCAATTCGACTTTCAAGGACATTACTAGCTTTTCCCGCAAGGGATCAATTGCTGGATTTGTCACTTGAGCAAAGCGCTGTTTGAAATAGTCATAAAGCAAATGAGGTTTTTGGGACAGCACAGCTAAAGGAATATCATCCCCCATACAGAAAGTCGGCTCTTTACCTTCTGCGGCCATTGATTGAATGACCATTTCTACATCTTCTGTGGTGTAGCCAAAGGCAATTTGATGGCGGAGTAAGTTTTGTCTATCAATAGTCAATTGTCCTTTGCCGTTGCCATTGCCGTTACCGTTGCCATTGGCTAATGAAGAATGATTAATGATTAATGACTTTAATTCTTGGCGATATTTTTGCAACCATTCCCCATAAGGTTGCTCCTTAGCGATACGCTGCTTAATTTCCCAATTCTTCAATACTTCATGACTGACTAAATCCACAGCAATCATTTGCCCTGGGCCAAGTCTGCCTTTTTCAATAATGTTAGCTTCTGGAAAATCTACTACACCTGCTTCCGAAGCGACGACGATGTAATCATCTTTAGTGATTGCGTAACGAGCTGGTCTTAAACCATTGCGATCTAATGATGCACCAACTTTTTTCCCATCGCTGAATACTAAAAGTGCTGGCCCATCCCACGCTTCTTGCAAACCGCTGTAATATTCGTAAAAATCGACAATTTCTGGATATTTACTTAAAGATGGCTGATTTTGGTAAGCCTCTGGAACCATAAACATTAAGGCTTCCAAGGGGCTGCGTCCAGAACGTACCAATAATTCCAGCACGTTATCTAAGGTGGCTGAATCGCTGTTGTCAATATGAACTAAAGGCTTGAGTTCGCTAATGCGATCGCCCCACACTGGATGATTGAGACTGGCTTCTCGCGCCATCATCCAATTGATGTTACCTAGCAAGGTGTTAATTTCGCCATTGTGACCCAAAAGCCGCATCGGTTGAGCTAAAGGCCACTTGGGCATAGTGTTGGTACTAAAGCGGCGATGATAAACGGCAAACGCGCTTTTGTAAGCCGGATTTTTTAAATCTTCGTAAAAGTTGCCCAACACAGCAGAACGCACCATGCCCTTATAGACAATTGTGCGGTTTGACAACGAGCAAACATAAAAGTCTTCTGAAATATCTTTTGCAGCTGTACTAATGCGGCGGCGGGTAATATACAAATGCCGTTCTAGTTCATCGCCACTTTTATCAGTAGCAGCTAAAAAAACCTGTTCTATCTGGGGTTGATTTTCTCTTGCTTGTACTCCCAGTAAATTAGGCCGCACTGGTACTACTCGCCAGCCCAGTACAGTTAATTTTTCTTGCTTAGCTACTTGCTCAACTGTGACTCTAGCTTTTTGGGCTAATTCTGCATCTGGTGGTAAGAATATCATCCCCACAGCTATATTGCTGAGAGCCAAATCTTTAATCTTAACTGGAGAATGGTCGTGTTGGAACAACTCCCAAGGAATAGCTGTCAAGATACCTGCACCATCACCAGAGTCTTGATCTGCACTACAACCCCCCCGATGTTCTAAGCAAGTTAAAGCAGCTAAAGCTTTAACCACAACTTCGTGACTCTCATGATTTTGGCGATGAGCAATGAAACCCACACCACAGGCATCTCGTTCATCTACTAACCATTTTTGTCCCTGGTAGGTATCCGAAAATGTCATTGTTTGTAATTGATTCATCGGTTGATCATTCATAGCCCATCCCTGAAATAATGTGGAGTCACAAATTTTGCCAGTACTTGTGAGGAAAAATTACTAAATTTCGTTTCCAAAAAAATACATAAAGTTACCGAAATTTAGGGAAAAAAAATTTTAACTTCGGTTTTTCTTTTTGATTTACCCGTGTTAAAATAGCTGCGTTATTTTTTTGTGTGT
The DNA here is from genome assembly GCA_038259655.1 of Chroococcales cyanobacterium. Taxonomy (GTDB): domain Bacteria; phylum Cyanobacteriota; class Cyanobacteriia; order Cyanobacteriales; family Nostocaceae; genus Halotia. The sequence continues at coordinate 567 of JBBSOP010000228.1, read as the reverse complement.
TTATGCTGTGTGAGACAAACTACCTTTGCTCTGACAGTCTTTTATTTATATCGTGAAGCTATGTATTTTCTCAATTCTCTATTTCCCAGATGAAAGCTATTTTTTAGGTAGAGCATGTTTTGCCTTACCTGTAACAAAACTTAAACTAAACACTTTACTGTTTTTAAAGCTTACAATCATCCTGATTTAGCAACAAAATCAGCGTATTACACTAAATGGCCATTTGACAATTCCCAAATATTTCTCTTGTCTACAATTTTGTTGTTTATTTGTCGCCATCGGTGTTAATACAAACTAAACTTCACTTCAGTAACAACTATTGGCAAGGAAGAAACAGCTTGTTCAAGCTGTTATAACCAAGACTAATGTGCATAGTCTGGTAGGAAAATAGTCTTAGTCAAAACAGTTACTGACTGTAGTTTCTATAACCAAGTGGTTGGCTAAATTGTATGAGAGACAATAAGCCAATATATATAATATCATTTTTATTCAAAAGTTAAATCATGATTTTTTAACATTTGCCAATAACTTAGTTAACCTATTTTTTAGGCGATCGCTTTCAACAAT
>JBBSOP010000227.1:0-7733 GCA_038259655.1 Chroococcales cyanobacterium | reverse complement strand
TCATGTAAATATTGTTGCTATGTTATTAATCCGACTAATTCACCATCACCTGTGATTACTTCACCAATCTCCACAGCAGGAATATTCTGTGACTGAAAAAAAGTAATAATTTGTTGTGCTTGATGGGGTGGTACAAGCAACACAAATCCAATCCCCATATTGAAAGTGTTATACATAGCTTGAGAACTGACTGATCCAGCTTCAGCTAACCACCGAAATACAGGTGGAACAGTCCAACTATTGGGATTAATGGCGATCGCTTGATTTTTACCCAAACATCGAGGTAAATTTTCTGGTAATCCCCCACCTGTAATGTGAGCCATGCCATGAATTTCTAACCCAGCTTGACGCGCTGCTAAAACGGGTTTGACATAAATGCGTGTGGGTTGGAGAAAAGTTTCTCCTATAGTTTCACCACCTAATAATTCTGGGCGTAGGTGCGGAGCAACTTGCCGCCAGGCATCGCTCCAAGAAAAACCACCATCATTAACGATTTTTCGGACTAAACTAAAGCCATTACTATGTACACCAGTACTAGCTAGAGCGATCGCAATATCTCCAACTTGGACTTGGGAACCATCCAACATTTGACTTTTTTCTACAATTCCCACACAAAACCCAGCCAAGTCATACTCACCTACTTGGTAAAAACCAGGCATTTCTGCCGTTTCTCCTCCCAATAAGGCACAACCTGCTAGCCTACATCCAGAAGCTATACCAGCCACCACCTCAGTCAGCTGTGCTTTTTCTAATTTACTAGTTGCGACATAATCTAAAAAAAACAGCGGTTCTGCACCTGATGTTAGTACATCGTTAACGCACATGGCGACCAAATCAATGCCAATGCTGTCATGGAGGTTAAGAATTTGAGCGATTTTCAGCTTTGTACCGACACCATCCGTCCCGGAAACCAATACTGGTTCTTGAAAACCTCCTGGTAATTGAAAGCATCCACCAAAACCACCTAATCCCCCAATTACTTCCGGCCTAAAGGTGCTGTGAACCAAATTACGAATTTGATCTACAAAGGCTCGACCAGCCTCAACATCAACCCCAGCATCCCGATAATCCATAAAAGTTAGTCAATAGCCATTATTCCATAGTTAACAGTAGGTGAATCTAGAGTCAAAAGTCTATAGCAATCCTATTTGATTTGTCAAAATTGAGAGCCTCAGATCCCCGACTTCTTGAAGAAGTCGGGGATCTTGTTGTTCACGAATGATTGAATTTTTAACTCTTGATTAAATAAAGGCAGTCCCAATGATTAATTGAGAATTATTGCTTCTGGTTTGACTGTTGTTACCTGATTTGGCGATCGCGGTTTACCAATGGCGATCGCATAACGAATCACTAGTAATCGCAACCACAACGCTGGATAGCGTGGTTCTAGCCAAGGTCTAATTCGCATCAAAAAGCGCGGAAACCATGCACTCAACAAGGTACTAACTAAGGTATGAATGCCAAAGTTGAAATAATTCCCCAGCCAGCGCACTAGATCTTTAAACCCAGCTAGTTGCCAAATCCATAACAATAAGGCAGGATTTTTACGAGCTGCTTTGAGTGCTAGGCGGTTAAAGGTGAACCAGTCACAGCGATCTTTAATAAAGTTATCTGCAACTTCTGGGGGTTCGTCTGCTAATAATCCAAAAAAGGTATTTAGCATTGAATTAATCCGTTGGGGCGGTAAAAACTTCCCAGTCGGAACCATCATGCCTTTTGAAAATAGCCAAGTTACAGAAACATTGCTTTGGTAAGCCCGAATGCGGTTCAAGTTACGGACACTTAATAGATCGTGCTTGAGGGCTGTATCTAGCAGTGTAGTTAAACGATCTAAATTGCGTACCAGTGAACCAAAACCCGTGAAAACCAATGGTGATTGCAGGGATGCAGCATCACCGATCGCAATCAATCTATCAAAGGCAACGGTGCGATCGCTACTCCCGACACTAAAATGTCCGGGGATATAGCCAAATGTGGGCTTTTTCCAAACCAACTTATCCAAGTCGCAACGCCGATACTCTGGCAAAATCGTAAAAAAGTCCTCGTACATCTCTAGCAATGAGCCAGGATTTTCTCGATTAACTTCATGGTAGTGAAATAAGTAAATCGTCAGTTCTTCACCTTCGCCGGGAAACAATTCCCAAATCAATTGTCTGCCGCGGGAAATATCTCCGTGGCTGTACAGCACGTCTCCATACTGGGAATCCCAAACTCCTGGCTCAAATCCCTTCGCAACTACTGCTCCCACTGTTGGACATACACTATCAAAGGCACGGCCACCATTTAATTGCCAAGCAATAGGAGAAGCGGTTCCCATCGCATCCACCAATAACCGCCCACTCACTTGCTGCTCATTTTCAGTTGACAAATGCTTGACTTTAACTACAACTTGTGTTTTATCAACATCCGCACGAATAAACTCGGTTTCATCCCAGATTTCGCCACCTGCTGCCCGCAACTTCTGCCCGCACATTTGCAGCCATTTTTCTGAGTCCAAGGCTACATTTAATACGGTGGGGGTGTGTAAGACAGGCGATCGCAATTTTGCTGGATTATTGCCATCAAAAAATTTATTGAATCCGTCTTTATATTCCCTGGCAATTACGGTTTCTAGTTCAGCGGATGTCACCAAACCTAGATTAATTAAACTTTGCATTTCATCACGGGAAATATTCCATTCCCGGTTCATCCGCCCAAAGGGCAAACGCTCTATAAGTAAAACTTTATATCCTAGTTTGGCCATCACTGCCGCATGAATTACCCCTAATGCACCACCGATATAAATTAAGTCGTACTGGGAATCAAGACTTTTTGTTACCTTATCCTCTTTAAAAATTACCTGCCTTGGCTCTTGCGGATTACGTACCCCTTCACGCCATCTTTGCTCCCACCAATAGGCACGCTTGAGGTCATATTCCCCCTTGGGCATTCGCTGAAAGTATTTGACTGTAAGGGGGTAATAAGGCGCTAATGCTTCAAAAATTGACTGCTGGGCATAAATCTGTGGGGGTTCGGGGTATTGATGGGGAAAACGCTTTCTAATTTCAGAGGTCAAGCGTTGCAGAATTTCCCTCTCTTTTGGAAAGGGTTTATCTGCCCAACGGAACACTTTTAAATAAGTGGTGCGCTGTACTGACCAAACAAATACAGAAATTTCAGTCGGTAATTTTTCGGAAATAGCCTTGTCAGCAGTTGTAGTTTCAGCAGGTATTTTCAGACGAAAGCCATCTGGGGTAAGTACTTTTTCCCCGTTTCCTGGCTCAAAGTCTGTTTGTAACCAACTACATACAACTGCCATGTCCGAAATCGGAACTTCTAGATAGAGTATTTCTTTCATTTTTTGCTGACATCTCCGAGGAATCTATTCACTAAGACGGATTTTAAAAAGGCAGAAATTACGCTAAACTCCGCCCTATTACTTGAATAAAGATTCAGTAAAGAATTTTTAATAATTTCTCAAATTTATTCTTCATTTTGAATTTCTGTAAACCCACGCCATGAATTATCCCATCCCAGACAGCCCTCAGGACATTTTTGCCCTACAACAAAAGCCGGTCGATGAAGAACTAGTTGCCTCAGCGATCGCTGGAGTCATTAAAATTGTCCGTTCTCAAGGTCAATCCTTAGAAGAATTAACCGCCCAACTACTAGCCGATGACACTGTGCTAGATCAGCAGCAACGACGCTGGTTGAGCAAATTGGTTAGTCAAGCCTGGGAAAATTTTTAATCTAGCGAGTCAGAAAGTAATTTTTTCAATTTTCGCATTTTGTTCAGATTGCATCGGGGTACGTCCAGAAAACTTGCGAAGGGCTAGACGCAGATTGAGGAAGATACAAAATGATGCCTGTGACAATATTCAGAAATCCTCTCAAGTTGGGTAGCTTGGCAAGTATCCAAGCTGAAGAGTTACCCAATCTCATAACTTGGTAAATGCGTTTCTCAAAGGCTGGAAACGCATTTACCGATGTTTGAGTACAGCAAATAAGAATTATTTCCTATTCTTATAGATGTGGATCACTGTACCCGCCGCTGCACCATTGATTGCATTATTCAAAGGTCTTCTGCAACCACCAGTAACAGCACCAGTTACCGTACCAGCAGCAGCGCCGACTGCGGCATCTTGTCCCAAGTTACGGTTTCTGCGATTTCGTCTCAAACCATTAGCGCCATTTACCGCAGCACCAGCGCCAGCACCATTGGCTGCATTGTTTATGACAGAACCGCATCTGGTGATCAATCCAGTTACTACACCAGTAGCGGCTCCAATACCCATATCTTGTAGTACTTGATCATCAGCAGCAGCAGGTTGAGCAGGAACTAAGGTGACAGTAGCTAAACTTGCAGCCATGAGGCTGGGTAGAAATGTGCGTTTTAAGATTTTATTCATGGTGATACACTCTCGGAAAATCAATTGATTCAACAAAACTCAAGTTGCTGTTATAAAGGATTTTAAGAAAAATCGAGACAACAACAACATTTTTTAAGTGATAACACTTCTATGATTACACGAAAAAAATGCCAATTTCACCTGTTAAAAGTGAGAAATTGGCGTTTGAGTATCAAGAACTTTTCCTCATTTAGTAGACAATTACAAAACTGGCACATCAACAGCAATTATTAAAAAGCTTGAATCCATTCTTTAACAAAATATTCTGTCCAAATACCGTTTTTCCAGTAAGGATCATTCTCAACTAATTGACGCACAGTGGCTTCATCTTCGGCTTCGTAAATGCCAAAAACTTGGGTGACATCTTTGGTAGGGCCAATAGTAATCAGTACACCGGATTCTTTTTGTTTTGCTAAACCGTCTAAATGAGCTTGACGATAAGGGGAACGTTTTTCGAGAACGTCTTCGCAGTAAGTTCCCCACATAATGTATTTAGTCATTTCTTTGTGCCTTTGTGTCTTGGTGGTAATTAACTTCTCAGATTAACGCCAAATTTTTCCACCAAAGCTTCACGAACTTTGTTGTGGACTGGTTCGACTTCTGTATCAGTGAGGGTGCGATCGCTTGCTCGATAAACGAGGCGAAAAGCCAAACTCCGCTGTCCTTCCGGTACATTTTCACCACGATATTCATCAAACAATTCTACAGATTCCAGCAAACCCTTACCGGCTTTAGTAATAGATTTTTCAATGTCAGCGACTGAGACTTTCACAGGTGCGAAAAAGGCAATATCGCGATCGCTAGCTGGGTAAGTCGAATAAGCTTGGAATGCAGGATTAAGGATTTCGTCTTCATCTAAACAATCCAACAGCACATCTACATCTAGCTGGAACAGATAAACAGAATCTGGTAAATTTTTTTCCAACCGCAACTGGGGATGTAATTGCCCAAAAATCCCCAATCTATTGCCCCTCACCCATAGAGAAGCGGTACGTCCTGGATGCAAGCGAGAGTCGCGGCGATCGGGTTGATATTCTACTTGCAAGCCTAGTTGCTGAAAAACGTTTTCTAAAACGCCTTTAGCTTCAAACCAAGTCATAAGCTGCTCACCACTGCCTTTTGACCATTTACCAACAGTGCGATCGCCTCCCATAATTCCAGCCAGGGCTTCTGCTTCTTGCAAACCGTCTTCTTCTTGCCAGAAAATTCGCCCCATATCAAAACCGTTCAGCGAACCGTTACCCTGCTCTAAGTTATATTGAAAGGCATCAATCAACCCAGAAATTAAATCGGTTCTTAATGCCGAATATTCTGCAAATAAGGGGTTACTTAAGACTATTTGTCTGTCGTCTCCTGGCTTCACCAAAGAATAGTGAATTAATTCTGTTAATCCTTCCGCCCGTAGGTGAGCGCGTAACTTGCGAATCAATTCTTGATCTAAAGATAAATAGCCAGCTTCCGACTTCTCTGGTAAGGTATCGCAGAAATTGTCATAGCCATAAAGACGGGCAATTTCTTCAATCAAATCAATTTCCCGTTCTAAATCACGGTAGCGATAAGGCGGTACAGCAACAGTCCAAGCACCTGCTCCAAAAGCAGTTAGCTGACATCCTAATGCAGTTAAAATGCGCTCTACGTCTTGTTCTTTGAGTTCTCCTGTTTCTTCGCCTAAATCAACTGGCCCTAAAACTTGATTGACTCGCTCTAAACGTAAAGCAATAGAATGACTCCAAGTCGCAGGATCAGGGCGAGTATCGGCAATTTCTTGTTGAACAATCACTCCTTGGGCTAATTCGCTCATTAACGATAAAGCCCGACGATTGGCTATTTCCAACTCAGCCCTATTAACGCCCCGTTCATATCTTCCCGAAGCTTCACTTCGTAGTCCCACACTCCGAGAAGAACGGCGAATCGCTACAGAATCAAATAAGGCTGCTTCTAAAACTAAGCTTTGAGTACCTTGATGAACTTCGCTTTCTTCTCCACCCATAACTCCCGCCAGCGCTACAGGTTTGTTGTTAGCAGTAATTAGCAAATTTTGGGTTGTGAGGGTGCGAGTTTGCCCATCTAAAGTTTTGAGAATTTCCCCAGCGTTGGCAAAGCGAACACCAACAGTTAAACCTGCGTCACCTGCAATTGATTGTAAACGTTCTTTGTCGAAGGCGTGGAGAGGTTGTCCCCATTCCAACAATACATAGTTAGTTATATCCACCACATTATTAATTGGTCGTACTCCAGCTGCCCGCAAGCGCTGTTGTAACCAATCAGGAGATGAAGCAATTTTTAGATGTGTAACTACTGTGCCAATATAGGCAGGACAAGCTTGTTGATCGGTAATTTTTAAAGTTAAATTTTTGCCATCTTGAGTGATTGAGACTTCGCCTGGCTCAGGGATGCTCAATTTACCACCCGTTAAAGCTGCTACTTCCCTGGCTATACCTACCATACTCAGGGCATCAGCGCGGTTAGCTGTGGCTGTGACATCTAAAATCACGTCATCTAAATTTAATAGAGGACGTACATCACTACCCAATGGCAGATTTTCTTGGGGAAAAATATGAATCCCATCGACATCAGTAGGTAAACCAAGTTCCTTTAAAGAACAAATCATGCCTTGAGATGGAACACCACGCAGTTTTGCAGGTTTAATTTTTAAATCGATATTTGGTAAATAAGTACCTGTAGTTGCCACTGGTACATAAATATCTGCTCGGACATTGGCAGCACCACAGACAATATTTAAAGTCTCTGCCGCACCAACATCTACTTGGCAAACACTTAATTTATCAGCATTGGGATGGGGTTGACGCTCAAGCACTTTCCCCACAACAACACCATTTGCCCAAGTGCGGCGATCTTCAATATCTTCGACTTCAAACCCAGCCATTGTCAGAGTTTCGGCTAATTCTTCGGGGCTAAGTTTAATTTCTACTAGTTCCCGCAGCCAATTGAGAGAAATACGCATCTTGTTTGAGGAATCGTCTTTTGCTCTAATTTTAGGGTGTCTGCTAGCGAGCGATCGCAATTTCGCCAGTTCTACCCGTTCACTTGCATAATCCTACTACGTTGCCCTTGCGAATCTCTATTCCTATTTTTTAGTTATTGCTGAGACTGTATTTATTAGGACTTACGCAATAACTCTCTAAAACCTCTTTACTTCTCTGCGAGACGCTGCGCGTAGCTTGCTTCTCCGTAGGAGTACGTGTCCTTTGTGTTCTTTGTGGTACCCTTCGGGAAGCCGCTTGAGCGTCTACGTTTTTTCATAATTTTGCGTAAGTCATGTTTATTTTTAATTTTTAATTTTTAATTTTTAATTTTTAATTCCCCGAAGGGGGATGCGCTGCT
>JBBSOP010000226.1:0-7735 GCA_038259655.1 Chroococcales cyanobacterium | reverse complement strand
CTTAGTTAGTGCTAATCAAGAGTATATTTCACAACTAGCCCACGACCTAAAACATCCTCTGACTTCGATTATTGGATACTCAGATCTGTTTTTACGCCAACAACGACAGAAAACTGAACTCAAAAGCACTGATGTCAATACAGAGCATATTGAGCGTGTGCTACGTAACGGCAGACATTTACTGCGCTTGATTAATGATGTCTTAGAAATTTCACGGTATGACGCAGGACAGATCAAACTCCGGCCAGTATCGATTGATGTGCGCGAATTAATCAACAATGTGTGCGAAATGTTAGAGCCGATCGCTGTACAGAAAAATTTACAAATTGTGGTTAATTGCGATCGCGCTCCTGAACAAATAATTACAGATTCCTTACAATTACAGCAGGTTATAACAAATATTCTCAGTAACGCCATTCGCTATACTGAGTCAGGAACCATTAAGATACTGTGTCAAGTTTTGGATGATGATAGACAAGCGATCGCTCCGATGTTATACAGCGATTCTCTTTTAGAAAAGCCCTCCTCAACCTCTGAAACAATGGTAACTATTTCAGAGGAAACTTTGGGTAACAAACCATACTTTGCGATCGCTATTTCTGACACAGGAATTGGCATTGCACCAGAAGATCAAGTCCGCATATTTGAACCTTACTTTCGTGCTAGTTCTGCGACTCAGCCCCCGCTTCCCGACAGCACTGGACTAGGATTAGCAATAGTTTACCGCTTAGTAAAACTACTACAAGGACAAATCAACTTAGTTTCTCAAGTGGGGATTGGTTCTACTTTTTTTGTGAAATTGCCTTTGCAAGTAGAGATGTATAGCAAAGAACAGGGAACTCTTAATGTGGTGAAAAATCGTGAATTGCAGAGAGAAAAATAATTTTCATGGTCTTTTATTTTTCTAACAACCCTTGTTTTTGTAATTTAGCTAAAGCATCTTCAGCTGCTGCTTTTTCCGCATTTTTTTTATTACGTCCCTTACCTACGCCGTAATCTTTTTCACCTACAAATACTGTAGCAATGAACTCTGGCGCGTGAGATAAACCACCTGCTTGCACTGTGACATACTTGGGAGGATTGGGAGTAATATTGCGTTGCACCCATTCTTGAAAGCGGTTTTTTGAGTCTACATTAGAGCGAGATACAACAATCTGCTCAGGTACAGAATCAAACAAAGGTTCTACAACAGCGCGAACAGCTTCAATATCTGAATTATGATCTAGATAGTAAGCACCAATCACCGCCTCAAAAGTACTACTAAGTAAATTGGGATTTTGGTAGCCTCCGTCTCGAATAGCACCTTTACCTAAGCGTATTCTCAAATCTAAACCTACTTCTTCGGCAAACTTTGCTAATTGCTTCTCATCTACTAACGCCGAACGCCGACGAGTCAATTCATCTTCTCCCCTTTCTGGGTGATGACGATAAAGATACTCACCACTAATAAAATTCAGCACAGCATCACCGAGAAACTCTAGACGTTCGTTGTGTTCGCCTTCTGTAGGGTTTTCATGAACATAAGAGCGATGTGTCAATGCACGGCGTAAAAGTTTTTCATTATGGAATATTAACAGTTTGTGCATTAGAAAGAAGGCAGGAGTTGGGAGTAGCCCTATCAAGGTGGGTAAAGTCCTAAAAAGTTTACCTAATTTTGGGCTTTTCATCTTGGTGTCTTAGTGCCTTAGTGGTTAAAAAGTCAATTAACCACTAAGACACTAAGACACTAAGAAAAATACATTACAAAAGCTGCTAAATTACTGTTTCGTTAATACTAACTCTGGTTTTGATGTTTGTTCCTCTTCCTCATCTGGCAAGCCATACATTGATCTGTACAACTTCACGTATTGCTTAGCAGATCGATACCAACTAAAGTCTTGACTCATACCGCGTTTTTGTAACTCTTGCCATTGGGGTTTGAAACGGAAGCCTTCCCAAGCCCGGATCATACAGGTAAAAAGATCTAGCGCTTCATAGCGGTCGAAGCAATAACCAGTACCAGCTGCATTCACTGGGTCATAATGCGTTACTGTATCAACTAATCCACCTGTACGGCGGACAATAGGTACACAACCATAACGTAAAGACATCATTTGACTGATACCACAAGGTTCAAAACGGCTGGGCATCAAGAAGGCATCAGCACCAGCATAAATCCGGCGAGATAGAGCGTCGTTATATAGCAAGTAAGTTGCCATACGTCCGGGATAGCGAGATGCTAACTGCCACATTTGGGTTTCATAGTAGCGATCGCCTGTCCCCAATAATACAAATTGTGCATCTGTATACGCCATGAAGCGATCCAGAATTTGTAATATTAAATCAATGCCTTTTTGTTCTACTAAACGTGTCACTATTCCAATTAAAAATGCATTGGAATTGACTTCTAACCCGACTTCTTCTTGCAGAGCAATTTTGTTGGCTTTGCGTTTATCTAGGGTATCTGCTGTGAAGGTTTGGGCAATATATTTGTCATCTGCGGGATTATAAATGTCTTGATCAATACCATTAATAATCCCAGATAACTTACCACTGATGAAAGACAGCAAACCTTCTAATGTTTCACCATAAGCAGGTGTCTTAATTTGTTCGGCATAAGTCGGGGAAACTGTATTTACCTTGTCGGCAAATTGCACCGCAGCTGCCATCGTGTTGTGTCCTTGCATGTACCAAGGACACCAAGTAACTTTTTCTAAGAACCAACGCCACGGTCCTTGATAAGCCAAATTATGAATAGTGAAAACAGTGGTAATATCAGGGTCTTGGTTCATCCACACAGGAATCATCCCGGTGTGCCAATCGTGACAGTGGATAATATCTGGCTTCCAATAATTCCAGCAAAATTCAGCTGCGCCATTGGCAAACAAAGTAAACCGCCAGTCTTCATCATCACCAGAATAAATGCGGCGGGGTGAAAAGGCAAGATGTCCAAATAAGTACAAAGGAACATCAGTACCAGGCAGAACGCTTTCGTAAACGGCAAAATGCTGGAACATGGCATCTCCCCACCAGATGGGTTCTGAAGGAATTTCCATTTTGTCTGGTAAAAAGCCGTAGTAAGGCAGGAAGATTCGGACATCATGCCCCATTTGTCTCAAGATTTTGGGCAATGCTCCGACAACATCACCCATTCCTCCTACTTTCGCAACGGGAGCTGCCTCTGCTGCAACGAATAGAATCCGCATGGTAATTTTTGTTTCCCTGATTTCGTCTATATTTTCAATGTAAACTTACGATCTACTAGGCACAACTTTTGTGCAAGGGTAATTACTTCTTATCTAATCACAATGCTTGCCCACTAGCTTAGGAACCACGTTGAACTTCGGTAAATATTTCCTCCAAAATTTCTTGTGCGCCTTGTTGTCGCAACAACTGCGCTAACTCTGCACCTAAGGCTTCAGGGTTGCTGGCAGCACCAGTAACAGTATCTTTGACTAATCTTTGACCATCTACGCTAGCGACTATACCTGTTAATGTTAAATTATCACCATTAATTTCTGTATTTACACCAATAGGTACTTGACAGCCGCCTTCAAGAATGCGTAAAAATGCTCGTTCAGCGAGACAACGATCGCGGGTTTCGGGATGTTCAATGGCTTTGAGTAAAGATATTAGTTCGCTATCATCGGTACGACATTCTATCCCCAATGCTCCTTGTCCAACGGCGTGTAGGGATACTTCTTTGGATAAAATTTGATGAATGCGATCGCTCATATCCAATCGTTGTAACCCAGCTGCTGCCAAAATCAAAGCATCATATTCCCCTGCATCTAGTTTTGCCATGCGCGTATTCAAATTTCCCCGTACATCTTTAAATGTAAAGTGAGGAAATTGATTGCGTAACTGTGCCAATCGCCGCAGAGAAGATGTCCCAATCACTGCACCTGCTGGCAATGTATCAATTTGTTTATCTTTATGCTTTTCATGTACTACTAGTGCATCTGCTGGGTTTTCTCGTTCTGTGATTGCTGCTAGTGTTAACCCTTCTGGTAAATTAGTTGGCAAATCTTTCAGAGAATGTACAGCAAAATCAATCTCTTTATTCAGCATTCCCACTTCTAATTCTTTGGTAAATAGCCCTTTATCACCAATTTTGGCTAATGCTACATCCAAGATTTTGTCGCCTTGGGTAGACATGGTGTGGACTTCAAAAGAAATATCAGGAAAGCTTTTTTGGAGTTGCTCTTGTACCCAGTAGGACTGAACTAGAGCAAGTTGGCTTTTACGAGAGCCAATACGAATAGTGCGTGGGGGGCTGGAAACAACTGAAGTCATAAAACAATATCTTAAACCAGGCGATAATTTCACTCTCAATCTAGACTACCGCAGTGGGTGACTCACCGTGTTGTTATTGCTGTATTCCGGTTGAATTTATTTTGGTTACAAAGTCCTGAATTAGCCATCGCACGGGTACGCAGAGGTGTAGAAAGTGGCGGTCACAGAAGAGAGCAGGGGGAGAAGAGGAGCAGGGGGAGCAAACCCCATACTTAAAAGCAGGGGCTTGAGTATGGGGTTTGCTCCCCCTGCCTCCTTTGGTCATATATCCCTGAAGATACTATTTACCGCCGCTACGAACAAAGAAGAAAAAACTTAAATAAAACTTGCACTCCTTACACCATAGGCAAACCTGTCGCCAGAAGGAAGTCAATATTTGACACAGATGTTAAGAATAGTTTGATATTCTTAGTGATTACAGCTTAATTTTTACCCCTATGAGTCGTTCGGCCTGCCTTATTTTTAATCCAGTTGCGGGTCAAGGTGATCCAGAACAAGACATATTGCAAATTCGGGCGATTTTAGAGCCAGCAATTGACCTAGATATTTATTTTACCAGTCAAGAAGTTGGCGCTGATGAAATAGCGCGTGCAGCAGTGGATCGAGGAGTGGATGCAATTATTGCGTCGGGAGGCGATGGTACACTATCAGTAGCAGCAACTGCTGTAGTGGGTACTAATATTCCCTTTGGTGTGATTTCTAGAGGCACAGCCAACGCTTTTGCCGCAGCTTTAGCCATCCCTGACACTATCGAAGCTGCTTGTCAGACAATCTTGCAAGGCGTAACTCGGACTATAGACGTAGCTTATTGTAATGGCAAGCCGATGGTACTACTGGCAGGTATTGGTTTTGAAGCAGAAACAGTAGAACTAGCAGATCGAGAAGCAAAAAGGCGCTTTGGGATTCTGGCGTATGTCTTAGCAGGAGTCCAACAACTACGAAATTTACAGAGTTTCGATGTTGAAATTGAAACCGAAGATAAGATCATTAGAACTAGTGCCTCAGCAGTAACTGTAGCGAATGCTGCGCCTTCTACATCAGTATTGGCTCAAGGGCCAGCAGGTATTCTTTACAATGATGGACTCCTTGATTTAACAATAGTTGCTCCGGCTAATAAAGCAGGGGCGATCGCAGCGACATTTCATTTGTTTCAAACGGCCTCTACGGGTAATGCTGCTGATCGAGATGATATTGGTTATCTGCGGGCAAAACAATTCAAAATTAAAGCAGATCCGCCACAAAAGGTAGTGTTAGATGGAGAAATGGTCGGCACAACGCCAGTTGAAATTAAGTGCGTACCAGAAGGATTGACTATTTTTGTGCCATCAGCAGCAGAAATTGAACCTGTAGAAAAACTAGAGGGATTACCAAATTTGACTATTGAAATGAAAGAATTAGCAGAGGAAGCAGAAATTAAGATTCAGGAGTAATTCGCATTGAAACTCGTTTCTGATCCAGCGATCGCCAAAAAAATTAGTAAAATGCAGCAGCGGGTACGGTGGCAAGACCCGCTAATTGTAGAACGTGGTATTGATCAAACTCAGCTGGTACTGGAGGATGATCAAACAGAAAATGATGAATTTTCGTTTTTAGTTGTCGGTGATAGTGGTACTGGAAAACACATCGGATACGATCCCCAGCAGCGGGTGGCGCAACTGATGTTACCCCATCATCAAGAATGCCGTTTCATGCTGCACACAGGCGATGTGATTTATCTAGTTGGTTCGAGTGAGTACTACCAACATAACTTTATCCAGCCTTACCGAGAGTTTCTTTTAGGTGGAGAACATCCCAAAGAAATCGCTTACGACCAAATGATTTTTAAGTTGCCCATTTTACCAGTGCCGGGCAATCATGATTACTATAATCTGCCGATTGTACTAGGTTTACTTTCTGTAACTACAGTACCTCTACGTCGTCTGTTGCGATCGCGGCTAGATATGGATGTTGGCTGGCGTGGTTCAGGAACGGGTGATGCTTACGCGCGAGCTTTTCTAGATTATCTCAAGGCATTTCAGTTTCCAGGCGAATTAGCCCGCCACTTAGATCAACACTACACCGCCAAGACAGACACAGGTCGCTGTCTAAATTATCAGCCTGGGAGCTTCACTCGCCTCCCGAATCGCTACTACACTTTTCGCTACGGTGGTATTGACTTTTTTGCATTAGATTCTAATACATTTAATGATCCGCCACCACTGCCTCATACACTAAAAGGTGAAGCTGATCGTCAAATCTTGCAGAAACGTCGTCAGGATTATGAACAGGAGAAATCACAGATCATTGAAACCTCAGCAAGACTGAATCCTGACAATCCTATCGAAGCTGAACAACTGGATGACTTGCAGTCTAAGCTGTCGCAAATCGAGGAAATTATTGTTGATATCGACAAGCAACTAGCCACTGACAAAACAATTCTTGATATTGAACAACTAGAATGGCTCAAGCAAAGACTAGTTGCATCTTGGAATACCGCAAAAGTTAGAGGTAGGGTGATTTATTTCCATCATCCTCCTTATGTCACCGAAGCCACAAAATGGCAACAAGCCCAAACTCTGGCGATTCGTAGCCGCTTACGTGAAGTACTAGACGCGGTGGCTAAAGAAGTGGGTGATTTAACTCAGGGTCGTCCCCTAGTTGATTTAGTCTTAAATGGTCATGCTCACTGTTTAGAACATCTGCAAACTTTAGATACTGGACATGCTGATTCTCATATCCACTGGATTGTTTGTGGTGGTAGTGGATATAGTTTGCGCCGCCAGAGAACTGAAGGAGCAGATTTAATGGAAACCGTGGGAGATCAAAATAAATTAGTTGCGCGATCGCATCTTTTTATCGGTCGCAACGGTCACGGTTCAAACAAGCGACGACCTTACTCAAGTATCCGCATTGATGTTCGAGGCGATCGCCATCCCAAGTTTATTGTTCGTCCTTTGGTTGCTGAATGGTATCAACGACAGTGGCATCATTACGAATTTGAACCATTTATTATTTGATCGCCTTTAAATTAACGTGAGTTCGACGGCTCTAAAAACTCCGCTTCCATTCCTCTCAACGCCAGTTGCTCATGGGGAGCCACTGCGTTGGGGGGGTTCCCCCCGTTGAAGCAAGTGGCGTGGAAACCCCCAGACGCTCGCGGACTCGCTACCGCTGCGCTACCGCTGTCTTGGAAAGTTTTGCGCCGGGAAACCCGGACGCGCAAACTTTCCGCTTTAGCGTCTCCCCGAGTGAGGCGACCGCACTGGCTCCCCCACAGTGGGCTACGGTGTACACACAAGTATATCCAGAGCGAGTTTCCAGCCAAAAAAGGTGGATTCAAACTGGTAAAGTCCACGAACCAAAGTAGTAATTCCAGGAGGTTTCTGAGAACTGTAACCAGACCAACCGCCAAGTCGAGCGATAATCCAAGTAGCCCAAGGTAAAGAATTAAGAGGATAAGGATTTTTTTGTTTTTGGGTTT
>JBBSOP010000225.1:0-7766 GCA_038259655.1 Chroococcales cyanobacterium | reverse complement strand
GTGACTTTTCTATGTGATCAACGCCTGACGGCATCTAAGGTTTAAACAGTTTATCACCTAAGTTGTTTTCGTTGACATTTTAAGGTGATCAACGCCTGACGGCATCTAAGGTTTAAACAGGGCGAAGCTTGAAAGTCTTATCAAGCAAGCGCTCTAATCCAAGTTTACAAGCACCTCCCAAAAAAACCAATAAGAAACTAAAATTTTGCAATTTTGACTCAATTCCAATCTAGCTTAATTATCCAAAACCTTTGATATGAGAGAGGTTGCAAATTTTGCAAGCACCTACAACGCCTCAAAAAGCCCTTAAATGTAGTATTGATAAAAATTCCAGCAGTTACATGCACCTTCATTGCTTGAACAAAGAGAGATGCTTGCGTTTTTCAGACAATCAAAAAAGGCTTGTCTGTATTTTCCCACGTACCCGGTCGGTTGTACTTTGGTATATCCTGCACACAGCGATTGCTTAAACGCACAAACAAAATACAATCCTCCTTTGCCAAAATCGTCTCCAACTCCCAACGTAGTTTTTCGCGATCGCGTTGATTCATGACGCAGCGAAAAATTGAATATTGTATCCGTTCTCCATATCCCTCCAACAACTTATAAGCTTTGCGCCAACGCTTAGGATCGCGGATATCGTAACAAATGAGGTAACAATTTTTCTGTTCTGCCATTTTGATACCTCACCGCAGTATTAAATGACCAAACAAACCACCCTCACCAGACCATTCTTTTTCTAACAATCGCACTTCTAACTCAAACAAACGGCGATAAGTAAGAGAGTAACCCAAAACTGGATGTTTCCAAGTTTCTTGTTTGCGATTTTCATACAGTTCAACAAATTTACGCCGCCCAGCTTCGCTTAACCAAACTTGTTCTCCTCTAATTTCAAAATCTGCTTTAATATCCCATTGACTTCGATTAACTGAAGCCATCACCGTCATATCTACCAAAGGAACTCGAAATATTTCCAGCAAATCCAATGCTAAGGGTGCAGCTTGCGATCGCGGCTGATGGTAAAAACCTAATCCAGGTTCGAGTCCCACTGTCAAGATAGCGTTCATCACATCTTTGAGTAATAAGGGACTTCCAAAGCTCAACATTGCATTAAATCGGTCTTTGGGCGGACGGCGATTTCTACCGTTAAAGTGCAATTCACTGGCGACTTCTGGAGAAATTAAGCATGGTAACGCCCTAAAGTAAGCAGCAGCAAGATTTCCTTCCAGTCCTAATAAAGATTGCAAAGATTTTGCTTGAGGAACTTGTTTAAGAACAGCTTTCATTTGAGCGATCGCTTTCTCTAATTTTTCTGCCTTAGTTTTACCTCTGGTTCCCCGCATTAAAAACTTACGTTGTCCCTGTCCACGGCAAAGTACCAATTTCTGTGCCAACTCCAGACAATTATCAGGATTACTCAATGCAGTATATTGACAAATCCGCCGTTGAATGCTGCCTTGGCGACTATCAAAACTACCAACATATCGCCCCCCACCAGAAATAAAATGTACTCCGATATTTTGATCAGCACAAAAATGTAGTGCTTGAGTGGAGATTTGCGAGAAACTGTGCAGAACAAGCTGTCCCACCTGCCGAGCCGGAACAGTTTCTACAGGTTGATTGCGCCGAGTAATTTTGATTTGTTCTCCAGTTCTACCAACACAAGTTCCAGGCTCTAAAACGTGGATTATTTGCCGTTCGTCATCTTCAGGAAACAGGCGAATTGGTTGCCATTCCCGGTCATGGGCAAGTCGCGCTTCTTCTGGTAAACAAACCGGAGCTAGAGAACAACGGGCGCACAATCGCTCATTATTAGTTACAGGTGGTCGGTGGGTAGATTGTCTGAGGGTGCGTGCTTGTTGAATTGCTTCACGAACTGTTGCTCGTCCTACATCATCTAGAGGGACATGAATTAAGACATTATCGGCGTGATAACGAATGCGACCTTCTTTAACTGTAATTCCATGTACGGATTCTAATAGGTAAGCATAAGCTAATATTTGCAGGCGATCGCTTTCCCATGCTTGGGGTTGCTTGTTCTCATCTCGATGAGCGCGACCGCGTTTGTGTTCGTAGGGAATCGTTTCTCCATCACGGGTGCGGAGGGCATCAAGGCGGCCTCGTAATCCTAATTCTTCACTTTCGAGAAATAGCTCTTCCCAATCCTCGTCTTCTTGTTTTTCCAGTTCGGTGTGTAATCTGCGTCCAGCAAACACCGCTGCATCTTGGGTGTAAAGTTCTTCGACTTCCTCAAGATAGAACAAACGAGGGCAGTAGGCTAGAGCATGGAGAGCAGAGACGCGGATAGTTTCGAGTTTGGCGGAAATTTCAAGATGTTCGAGAGTTTGCATATATGTCTGTAAGGTTTTTTTGTATTGGTTAAACGCCTTACGACATCAGAGGAAATGGAATTTTAGGGATTTAAGCCAGCTTGTTGAAAAATCTCTTGGGGTGTAAATGAAATTTTTTCTAGTAGCGAATCAGCTAAAATATCGTTATCTCTTTTTGTCTGTGGTAGTGTATCAGGATAAAAAGTTGAGAAGCAAAGCTAAGACAAGGGTTAATTTAGAATGAAATCGTTTCGGTGACATTTTTGGTTTAGCTTCTACATCAACCAATTCGTATGTAATATCTCCTTCAGGTAGTGTCAAAAATTCTTCAAGGGTAAGTTGGGTTTTGAGTTGAGTCATGGTTAAATTGGCGGTTGAGGGATGACTCTATTTTGATATAACTTTGTTGTAGCGAGAATTTGTAGCCAAGCGATCGCTTTTCCAATCTTGATGCTGCTTCTTCTCATCTCTGTAAGAGACTAATAATCATTAAACTACAACATTGAGTCGGCAAAAATGCTTCCGTGTCAGTTATTTAGATTTTTTTGATTTTGTATTTAGTTCAGAAATTGGCAACGGAATTTTGATCCAACAATCTGGACAAAAATCACCAAAACTAAATCTCTGAAAAGTTCCTTGTCCTGTTGTGCGATTAATCCAGATTGGTAAACCAATTAAACCTCGTCTGTCTTTAACTAGCCACCGGATAATTCCATCACTTTCACGGTAACTTCTGACTCCATTAATCAATCCATTAGATTCTCCCAGAGATAAGCCACCAAAGCGAGTGATTTGGGATGGAGTTGAAAGCGCAATTGATATACGTTCTGTTAACTTTACAGAGGTTGATTCCTTACTAGAATTAACCTGCACTACAATTCGGACACCTGTTAGTAATTCTTGATGATTTGGTTTAGAAAAATTGCTAGTTGGATAAATGCCTTCTCCATACTTGGCAATTCGTTTTTTTGCTTCCTGACCAATAGCGAATTTATGATGTCTTTGCTTACGAACAATACGAGAAATTGGCGGGTCATCACCGATAATTCCTATCGCCAATTCTACACCTAGATGGGTGTTAAGGTCTTCTTCGCCTACGAGTGATAGCAAAAAACCATAAATAGTTGAAGGAGGCGGATAAAGGTAAGTTTCTTTGTAGTCTCGCGCAAAACTACGGGGAAAGCTGGTGCAAGGACAGTCAATATAAAGCTGTGTCATGAAGAAGTAGCCTCCTTCTTAGTTTCAGCAAGACACTGTTTAGCAATTTGAATTGCTTCTTTTACACCATCACACAGTTTGATATTTACTTGGTTAAGGCTTTCAGCATAAGGAGTTTTACTAATTTTTCCACCTACTATTAATTCGTTAGGATTTATATCTTTTGCGTTAATCAAACGAATCAATTCAGAACAACCAACAGCATTACCTGAACGTTCAAAACAGTTGATAATCCAAGGGCTGGGGTCGTCAGTAATGCGAATTACAATTGATTCTGGACGAAACTCATATAAAAAACGAGAATGATTACCACCTACATGACGAATAGCCGCGATCGCATCGAGTACTAATGCTGCTCGTTCTTGTTTCTTGAGGCTTTGTGGAGTTAGAGCGATCGTATATTGATAAGCTGTACGGTGAACTTCGGTGCTGTGTAGAGAAGTCTTATCTTTTTCACCACCTTTGGAACCAAAAGCAATATCTCCCCAATATGGATCGAGACTGATAGCTCGACTTACTTCTAATACTCCCCGGCGTTTAGTTGTGGCATTTTCGTTATCAGCCCCTTTTTTGGCATCCATATAACCAAACAAGTCATCATCGATGTATTTGTGGGAATCGAAACCTTTTTTATCTTTTTCACCCTTGAGATCATACTTATCTTGATCAGGGTCAAATGTCCGGTTAACCTCTGTTTCCTTGACATTTTGCAAATATTCACGAAATGCCCAACGGATCGCTTCTGCACTTACGGTAGTGTATTGCTCATTACCAAAAGTAATTTTTTGCAATGTAGATAAAGTACTACTATCACCTTTTCCTCGATTATTAGCTGCGATCGCAGTAGGGGTAACAATTGTGGCAAATAAATGTTGAGACATGATTTAAAACTCCTCAATTACAAACTTTCTACGTATTCTTCTTTTGTCTCGATTTCTGGTTCTAGAGTAATGTTTGTAACATCACTCTCAGTTACAACAGATGGATCATTTTGACCTTTGCCTTGATAAGTAGCAATTGCTAGCAAGGACAAATCTCGTGCTTTTCGCCATTCAGCCCCATGAATCCAAGCATAAATTTCTTTTCCTACTCCCTGTGCAGACTTACCGCGAAATTGGCTGAGGAAATCGACTAAAGCTGTGGCAAATTCTTGTTGGGTGTTGGGACGTTGTAGGCGGTAAATTACTTTGTCAGTTACTTGACCATAGTCAAGGGGACGACCTTGACGTTTAGCTTGTTTATTTTGCCCTGATAAATAAACTCTAAATGCTCCCTGTACTGCCTCAAATAAATTTAGTTCATGCTGTTGTAAGAAATTTTCTGTCATTGAAACTAATCCTTTACGTTCGTAGATATCATTAGCCTTAAGAAATTCATAAAAACCTGAATACCAAGCACGTCCACCAACAAGATTTTCTGCAATCCAAGGCAATATTTTAGAGAGTGCGAACCAAGATTGACCTTTATCGGTAACACGTACTTTAGCCTGAAAGAAAGCTGCTGCACTTTGATAAATTGCTAACACATCATTTGAGGCATGAATACGATATACAGCTTGTTTTAAGCCTGTTTGATTGTTATCCCAAGGTTGTTTACCAAGTTGATAAACCTCGCAGTATTTAACTTTATACCGATTAAGATTACTAATAGTTTGTTCATCGAGTAATAAACGCAATCCTGCTTCGCCGGCGCTGGCTGAACGAAAATCTTTATAACTACGGCTTCCTTGTTGTTGACGACGTTTAATCCAGGCATTTAAATTCGTGACTTCGGGAATTACCAATGCATAGCGTCCGTTCATCATCAGATAATAGCTACAAGCTAAAGGTAAAAATAGCAATGCAATAAATCTTGTTGGTGATTCTTGGTATTCACCGTTAACAAAGCATTCTACTAAACCAGGTAAATGGTGTCCTTTAATTGGAATCGTCGAATTAAATTTACCTTTACTGTTAAAAACTCCTTTAAATTCTCGTAAATAATAACAATCTATTAATTTCCGCAACGAAAGGATAATTTCTGGTTGATTATCTTCAACTACAATTGGAATTAATTCAGGCGTTTTTTCTAAGATGCGTTGTTTGGAATGTTGCAAAAAAGTTGATATGACTCCTTGACTAAAGGCATACTTACCTTGTTGACTTAATTTAAGCGATCGCACCACCAAAAACCCATCTTGAATTTGATAAGTTTGCTGCATTAACCATTCCAGGGCTTCTTTATCGCTGCACTCCCAACTTAAATTAACAGCATCCTCGCTAATATCCCACTTAATCAAAGCATCTTCTGAATTTATATCAGATAATGTCAATGCTAACCCTGCAATTCCCGCACGATGAGGAAGCAAGGTATTTGGGTCAAATAATGACAACGTAAACTGTCTCAAATTTATTCACCTCCTTGCAGTTTGTACGCTCCTAATTCTTCGGAATAACCCCATTTATCAGCAGGTGCAATTAAATAACCCTTTTTGTGACGTTCCCATTTTTCTACTCCTTTAGTGAGTAATAATGGCACGGTGTAGCGAGGAAGCAATTTTGCAGATATTTTTTCAATTTTGGGTAAATCCTCTGCTAGTAATGCGGTGATTGTATGACCAGCTTTTCGGCAAGGTGCAGGGTACATTTGCCAGCTTCTAAATGTGTTAAATAAGACAGTTTCTGTGTCTGGTTTTCCTTTATTCGGGTTGTTTTCTAACCAAGCAGCTAAATCGGCTTGTGATACTTCACCTGTAAAGGCTTCTATCATTTCCTTTCCAGCTTTCAAGTTATCCTTGCTATAGGGAAAACCTGTTTTTGTGTCTGGGTAAAAAAAGGCATCTAATGTTTGACCACAATATCGACGGTTTAACCTGCCAAGCCGTTGAATTAAGCCAGCAGAGTCTGCAATTTGGGAAACTAATAATGTAGCTGACAAATCAAGGGACATCTCCGCGACTTGTGTGGCGATCGCTAATACTGGCTGATCTTTTTTAAAAGCATCCACTACATCCCGATGGTGTTTTAATCGCTCGTCGTAGCGATAACGACTGTGATACAGTAGGGCATTAAGTCCGCGAGATTTTGCTTCTTGATAAATACTAATAGCCGTTCCTACTTGATTGCATACCCACAGCACTTTACCTTTATTTGTTAATTCTTGTTCTACTCTTTGCCAATCTGGAGTATCAACTAAATTAAATCGATAGCGGGGAAGTTTTTCTAATTCTTCAGGGCCAGGAATAATCTTTACGGGTTCACCCACAGCCTTTTTAATCGCCTCCAACTGCCAAGGCAAAAATGATGCAGACATCAATAAGATTGGAGCCTTAACAACTTCTAAAAACCGCAACAAACCACCAAACAAGCGCTCGTCGTAACAATGAACCTCATCGAAAACAAAGGCAGCTTGAGCGATCGCCGGGAAACAATAAAGCGGTCGTCGGTTACACTGTTGTAGTCCCAAGACTGTATCAACGGTGCAAATGCTAACTTTTGTACCCCATGTTTGAAAAGATTCTAATTTTTTGGCGAGTTCGTCTTCTTGACTATCTCCGGCTTCCGCTTCTTCTCCTGTTGTCGCTAGTTCTAAATCAACATCAGCACGAGAATGTAAAAGCACAGAACTAATTTCATCATGTACGTAATCTAAAAATCCTTCCGTACTTGTACCAGTAGTTGGATAACAAAAAAATAACTTGCCACCAACGGCGTACTGCTTTGCCCAGTTATAAGCACCTAATGTTTTACCAGTACCACATCCTGCTTGCGCCAAGGTAACTCGTTGACTGCTGTTTCCTAAATCAATTTGGAAATTAAGTAACTCTTTTCCTTGCAAACGTGAATCTATTACCTGCTGAATTTCTGTGATATTAAGGACTTTTCTCAGTTCCTGCTCAATCCACGTCTTTATTTTTAAATTAGTTGGTGGGAGTGCAGAACCAATAGAGTCTCCAGCCACAAGTAAGGCTTTGACAACACTTGCAAAAACTGTGTCATGCTGCCAATTATAAAATGCCTCTAATACTTCATCCTGTAGGTTCTTAATTTCTGTAACCGTCCAGCAAGTAGGACGTTTACGGGGTAGCTTCAACTCGCGGGATAAACCAAGTGTTTTTATACCATATTTCAACAATGCTTTGAAATTCTTATGGTCAGTATATAAATAGGGCTTGCTGATTAAAGCTGAAACCCTTGTAGAAATATTAGTTGAGGTCTATAGGTTGGGTAAAAGTGCAAG
>JBBSOP010000224.1:0-7794 GCA_038259655.1 Chroococcales cyanobacterium | reverse complement strand
GCTGTAATAGTTTTACCACTACCAGTTGCCATTTTCAGCGTTCCTCTGCCGTTATTGCTAAACCAATTAGTAATAGCTTGTCGCTGATATTGCCGCAATTGCAGAGATGCAGGAAGTCTTGGACATCCTGGTAATGGTTGTTGAGTCTGGTAACTACCCTTACTTTCTTTGGCAAATGGCAATTTCAGCCGAAAAGAGGGCAGTTGCTGCACTGGATTTCGTGTCAGGTACATAATAAATGGGGCATTGGGCATTGGGCATTGGGCATTGGCTATTTCCCTCTGTTAACTGTTTTTCAGTTGTAATCACGCCAAACACCGATAAGAGAACCTTGTACCTGCACTTGCACAGCTGATACTTCAATGGGATTGTATTTACGATTAGCAGGTTTTAACGTCACGCGATCGCCATTTCGATAAAAACGCTTCAATGTAGTGCCATATCCATCAACTCTAGCAGCAATAATTGTGCCATTTTTCAGATGATCTGGTTCTGGTACTGGTAGCAGAAATACTACATCTCCATCAGCAATTAAATCTTCAATCATGCTGTCGCCAGTTACCCGCAAAGCATAAGTTTTAGCAGGTAATGTGAGATTAGAAAAATCTAAATGATCTACAGCATCAGTAAACGGTTCTATTAAACCACCAGCGGCGATTGTGCCTAAAATCGGGATACCTTGCTTAGTAGAATGCAAAACCCGAATCGTTCGCGCCTTACCTTCAGTCCATTCAATATATCCTTTGGTGCGTAAATGTTCTAAACGACTTTGAATTGGTGCTGGTGATTTCAGGCTCATCGCCTGCATCATTTGGCGAATAGAAGGCGAATGCTGGTGTATTTTAATGTATTCTGCCAGCCATTCATAAAGTTCTTGTTGAGCTTGAGTTAGACTTTCCATAAATTTGTCGGGAGGTAAATATAAATGTCTATAGAACATTAGTACTACAAAAAAACTCCCATAACAAGATAAAAGTAAAAATATTAAAGGTAAAAGAAAGACTATCAACTTCTCTTTTACCTTGTTGAGGTTTTAATCTGTGCCTAAAATGCTGACAAGTAAAGCTTTTTGGGCGTGTAAGCGATTTTCTGCTTGTTCCCAAACTCGTGAGCGAGAACCTTCGATAACTGCTTCAGTAATTTCTTCACCGCGATGTGCTGGTAAACAGTGTAAAACAATTGCCTGAGGATCTGCAAGGCTTAATAACTGCTCAGAAATTTGGTAAGGTTGAAAAATCGGCAAGCGATCATCTGCTTGTGTTTCTTGCCCCATACTTGCCCAAACATCGGTGTAAAGTACATTAGATCCTGTGGCTGCTAATTTTGGGTCATGAGTCAAGAGAACTTCAGTTTTATCGTCTGCGATCGCTCGTGCTTGTTCTACAATTCCAGAATCAGGCTCATATCCCTTTGGGGTGGCAATTCTCACATTCATGCCTACCAAAGCACATCCCAGCATGAGGGAATTAGCTACATTATTACCATCACCCACGTAGGTTAAAGTTAATCCAGCAAGCTCACCAAAGCATTCTTGAACTGTCAATAAATCAGCTAAGATTTGACAGGGATGTTCTAAATCAGTCAGCGCATTAATTACAGGAATCTTGGCATAGTGAGCAAAAGTTTCCAGTTCTTGCTGTGCAAAAGTGCGAATTGCCAAAATATCTAAATATCTATCCAACACCCGCGCTGTATCCTGCACAGGTTCACCGCGACTAACTTGAGTGACATTAGGATTAAGATCAATTACTTGTCCACCAAGTTGGTACATCGCCACGGTAAAACTGACTCGTGTGCGAGTTGAAGCTTTAGAGAACAACAAACCCAATACCTTATTACACTGCAACTTTAGTTGTTGTGATTTGAGTTGAGTTGCCAGTTGCAAAATTTCTTGAAGTTCTGTTGGACTGAGGTCAGCCAAACCTAATAAATCGCGTCCGATCAATGCTGCCATGCTTCTGAACTGTAAAAAACAATTATATATTTCTTTTCCTTTGAAAGAAATATATGCTACAATCATAAATCGTTAGTTAAGGACGTATAGCTCAGTTGGTTAGAGCGCTACGTTGACATCGTAGAGGTCACTGGTTCGAATCCAGTTACGTCCATTTTTTGTTGTACAGCGACTAGATTAGTGTCATCTTTAATAAATTTCTGTCATTATTCACGAATTATCTGACAATAGGTAGTCTGCATACCCCACATCAAAACTTGAATCTCCAGATTATTCGCGAGGAATCTGGATTCTTTTATTTTTGCCTCTCACGAATGAGTGTAATCCCATTCAGGGTTTACGAAAAACCACTACTTGCTACTACTAATAGTTTCTAAGTTACTCCAGAAGTATAATTTATTCTCATCTCCCAAGCAGAGTATATTTGTGTTAATATATGTAAAACTAATACCTTGAGAGCTAATCAATGGTGAAGGTTTTAGTCCTAAACGCTTCTTACGAACCACTCAACATAACGAGTTGGCGTCGCGCTGCGGTCTTGTTAATTAAAGGCAAGGCAGAACGTATTGAACACAACGGCAAGTTCCTATACGCGGATTTCCCATTGCCGACTGTTATTAGGTTGCGTCACTATGTACGCGTACCTTATAAAGAAATGCCTCTGACTCGCCGAAATATCTTGCACCGTGACAGTCATAGTTGTCAATACTGCGGTTATGCGGGGGATGAATTGACGTTAGATCATGTAATACCGCGATCGCGGGGCGGGGGCGATACCTGGGAGAACATTGTTACGGCTTGCGTCCGTTGCAATGTAAAAAAAGGCAACCGCACACCTCACGAAGCACACATGCCTTTGCGTCACTCTCCTCGCCAACCTTATAGCAGTCTTTATTTCGAGGTTAGCAAACATCTCAAGAGTGGACTTCACACAGAGTGGCAAAAATATGTGATAGGTCTTTAAACTTCAGCAGAGCAACTGCAAACGCCCAGTGAACTCGTCACCTGTACTAGGTGAGATATTACTATATCCAGGTAAACAGTCTATGCATCCGGGAATCTTTGGTCTG
This sequence comes from Chroococcales cyanobacterium, assembly GCA_038259655.1. Lineage (GTDB taxonomy): Bacteria > Cyanobacteriota > Cyanobacteriia > Cyanobacteriales > Nostocaceae > Halotia. Next base: position 4,770 of record JBBSOP010000224.1, on the reverse strand, counting down.
GACTGAAGCATATCTACGTTTGTTGATATGCTTCTTAACCATTGGCTGCGATCGCAGCATGTAAACATCTGGTTAAACAAACCAGCAGTTGATAATTATAGCTCACAATTTTGTAAAAAACTGGACGCAATCTAAATCTGCTTCTAAATGTTCATAATAGTTTGGATAGATGCGAAAAGTGCCTTTTTAGTTAAGAATATAAATAATTATAAATTTATTCATAATCGTCAAGATAAGGACGATTGACCGCATACATCTGTCAACTGAGGCATGAAATGGAGTATGAATTTCAAATTACACCCCAACATAATGAATCTGGGGATTATAAAAAAGTACCTTTGGTTAAGAGTACTAAGCAAATGACAAGCATTACATTTACCTTTGTTTTTAATTTCGTCAAGTCTGGCGTTAACACACAGCTTTGAATAACAGCCTTGTTTAATTATCTACAGAGAATAAAAAGATTTATATCCCCTTGAGATGGAGTCCGAGAAACCAATAGTCTTTTTCTTAGCACTTACTATACATTCTGATGGAATTTGGCAGATTGTTGACAGAATTTTCTGGACAAAAAAATAGACCTAGATATATATCCACAGGATTCTATATTTCTGCGAAGATCAGAGTGTGTGGCTAAATCAGTAAAGTGCTGGTTGTAATCTTTCTCAACAAATCAATGGAGCTTCACATTTATCAAAGATGTTCCCCATGCAATTGAATTCTTCTTTTAAGCAGTCTAAGCGTTTGTCATTGACCACAGAGCCTAACCCTGAGGATGGTGATATAGATCAAGAAGCAGTTGAAGTACCATTCACAAGGCCATCCTTGTCATCTACGGGCGAAGGAGTAGGTGTTTATATCGGTCAGCGTAGCAATTCCTTAGCTTTTCAGAAGTCAGAAGAACTGCAAAAGACTTTTTTAAACCATCAACATGATCGTCAGTTGATCATTTTGCAAGATTTCCCTGATCCTGACGCGCTCTCTTGTGCTTGGACTTACCAGTTAATCGCTCAGCAATACGATATCAAATGTGAAATTATTTATGCTGGGACTTTAAGCCATCAAGAAAATATTGCTTTGGTCAAGCTGACTGGTTTACCTGCTCAGCGCTGGACACTACAAAGCTTGAAAAACAAAGATTTGTCATGTTACCAGGGTTTTGTGTTAATTGATAATCAAGGAACCACAAGCCAGCTACTAACATCAGTGCAGCAAGCAGGTGTTCCGCTAATAGCAGTTATTGACCATCACAGTTTACAGTCAGAACTGAAATCAGAGTTCGTAGATGTCCGTCCTTATGTGCGAGCGACTGCAACGATTTTTACTCAGTATCTCCAAGCGGGGTTATTAACATTAGATAGCAGTATCGGTCAACACGTTAAATGTGCTACAGCATTGATGCATGGCTTGCGATCAGATACCAATCGCCTCATGCAAGCGCAAGAAGACGACTTTATGGCTGCTGCTTATCTGAGTCGATTTTATGATGCTCAACTGCTAAATGCGATTTTACAGGCAAATCGTTCTAAGCGGGTGATGGATGTAATTGAGCGATCGCTCAAAAATCGCATTGTGCAGAATAACTTTTCTATTGCTGGGGTTGGTTATTTGCGCTACGATGATCGCGATGCGATTCCCCAAGCAGCCGATTTTCTAGTTACTGAAGAAAACGTTCATACCGCAGTGGTTTATGGCATTGTTCACGATGAAGATGATGAATTAGAAGTAGTTATTGGCTCTTTAAGAACTACTAAACTCACCCTTGACCCAGATGAGTTTATTAAAGAAGCCTTTGGTCAAGATAGCACCGGACGCTTTTTTGGGGGTGGACGCACCAGCGCTGGCGGTTTTGAAATCCCGATGGGTTTCTTGTCAGGCAGTAACGAAAATTCCGCCTATGCCAAAATGAAATGGGAAGTCTACGATTCTCAAATTAAGCAAAAGCTCCTGAGGTTGGTAAATCCTCAAGACAACCCGATTCAATCTGAGTAAAAAAATGGGAAAACTCCTCACTCCGTAAGAAATTTAATCTAAATCTTTGTCAGATTTAATGCTGCCCTTTCTTCAATCTATGAGGAAAGGGTAATATTATGATTATCAAAAAAAGCTGTCGGGTTAGTTTACAAGTTTGAGGGAAGACATGCATAAAAGACAGCAGTGTAAATGGTGTCAAGATGTCTAATAATTCAAAACCACTTTTATTTAAAGAGTTATAAGAATGACACAGCAAGAATTGTTGAACGAATTTTTATCCCTTCCTCCTGAAGCACAGCGTCAAGTAATTGATTTTATTGCTTTTTTACGACAAAGATATGCAGTAGTTGAATCTGCTTCTCAATCACCAGATTTTGACTTGACAAATAATAGTTTTATTGGGATGTGGCGCGATCGCCAAGATTTAAGCGATAGTACTGCTTGGGTGCGTAGTGTTAGAGAAAATGAGTGGTCACAGCCGCATGACTAACTCAACTATTGTTGATACTGATATTTTAATTGATGCTAGCCGTGGTATTCAAGAAGCAATAACCTGTTTGCAAAATCTCAAAGGAATTTCTGGCTTGGCAATTAGCATAGTTACACAAATGGAACTAATAGTTGGTTGTGCTAACAAAGTAGAATTACAAACCCTAGAAAATTTCCTCAAGCAGTTTTACATCATTAAAATTGACCAAGCTGTATCAGACAGAGCAGTTGATTGATTGCGATCTTATCGTCTAAGTCATGGCTTGCTTATTGCTGATAGTCTCATTGCAGCTACAGCATTAATGTGGAATTACCCGTTCATTACAAAAAATCAACGGGATTATAGGTTTATTCAAGGTTTAAATCTATTGTCATATCCATAATACTTAGAACGATTAACACTGAACGGCTAATGATTAAAATAGGATCTGTGAGTTCACATCAGGCATAATTCCTAACTCAGTACTCAGGACTCTAAATTGTGGAACTATATTTAATTCGTCATGGCATCGCTGAAGAACAGACAAGTAGTATAAAGGACGAAGAGCGAAGTCTCACCCAAGAAGGTCGGCAAAAAACAGAGAAAGTTGCCCAGAGAATTAAAAATTTGGGTTTGCAGTTTGATTTGATTCTCACTAGTCCTTTAGTCCGCGCCCGTCAAACGGCTGAAATTCTCATAGCCGCTAAACTCAGTTCCCACTTAGAAGAATCTGCCTACCTCGCTTTCAATGGTGAAATTTCTAATTGGCTGGTTGACTGGCTAGAACCTAAAAATTATTCCCCAAATACCCAACTTGCCTTAGTTGGCCATGAGCCTTGTTTGAGCAATTGGGCAGAAATTCTCCTTTGGGGAGAAGCCAAAGACAGTTTTGTCTTGAAAAAAGCAGGTATGATCGGAGTAAAACTACCAGAAATAGGTTCACCAGTGGGTCGTAGTCAGATGTTTTGGTTGACACCGCCCAAGTACCTGCTGTAACAGGTTTTCAACTCTTATCAAAAAATTGTTGTTAGATCGGCTACTGTTATGGCAAAAATAATTTCTGGTAAGTTAGTGCGATCGGATATTTCACAAAGTAAATGGTGTTGCCATGATGGTGTGCGAATACAAGCCTGGTTTAGAAGGCATTCCCGCCGCCCAATCAAGTATCAGTCATGTAGATGGGCAAAAAGGGATTCTAGAATATCGTGGCATTCGGATTGAGGAATTAGCAGAAAAAAGTACCTTTCTGGAAACTGCTTATCTCTTAATCTGGGGCGAACTGCCAAGTCAAGAAGAATTGGCCGCGTTTGAGCATGAAGTTCGCTACCACAGACGAATCAAATACCGCATTCGGGACATGATGAAGTGCTTTCCCGAAAGCGGTCATCCAATGGATGCTCTACAAGCCTCTGCTGCTGCTTTAGGCTTGTTTTATTCGCTGAGAGATTTACATAACCCTGCCTACATTAGGGATTCCGTGGTGCGGTTAATAGCAACCATTCCCACGATGGTAGCGGCATTCCAGTTGATGCGAAAAGGTAATGACCCTGTAAAGCCGCGTGATGACTTAGACTACTCTGCCAATTTCCTATACATGCTCAATGAGCGAGAACCTGATCCGTTGGCGGCGAAAATTTTTGATATCTGCTTGATACTTCATGTAGAGCATACAATGAATGCCTCTACCTTCAGTGCTAGGGTGACAGCTTCAACCTTAACTGATCCCTACGCCGTGGTTGCTAGCGCCGTCGGAACCTTAGGAGGCCCATTACACGGTGGAGCCAATGAAGAAGTAATCCAGATGTTGGAAGAAATTGGCTCTGTAGAAAATGTACGTCCTTATGTAGAAGACCTCATCCAACGCAAAGCTAAAATTATGGGCTTTGGGCATCGTGTCTACAAAGTCAAAGATCCACGAGCTACAATCTTACAAACCTTGGCAGAGCAGTTGTTTGACAAGTTTGGGGTAGACAAATATTATGAAATTGCCCAAGAAGTAGAGCGAGTGGTAACAGAAAAACTGAGTGGTAAAGGGATTTACCCTAATGTTGACTTTTACTCAGGTTTGGTGTACAGGAAAATGGGGATTCCTACAGACTTGTTTACACCAGTATTTGCGATCGCCCGTGTTGCTGGTTGGCTAGCCCACTGGAAAGAACAACTAGCAGAAAACAGGATTTTCCGTCCTACCCAGATTTATAACGGTAAGCACGAAATGCCTTACATCCCCATCGACCAACGTTAACTGGCAGTCATCTTAGCCTCCAGCGATAGGGTAAATTAGAAAACCGTTGCCAAAAGGCGGCAGGGGGAGCAGGGGGAGCAGG
>JBBSOP010000223.1:0-7795 GCA_038259655.1 Chroococcales cyanobacterium | reverse complement strand
CTTTGTTGCTGGTGGCAACCCCTACAGCAGTAATTCTTATGGCTTAGAAGCAGCTTTTAGACCTAGCGATAAACTGTCGATTAGTGGCTTTGTACTTTACAGCGATATCACCGGCTTTGGTGCTAATGACAACGGTGAAGTTTGGAGTTACGGCGCTGGGGTAGCTTTACCAGACTTTGGTAAGAAGGGCAACGTTTTAGGAATTTTCGCCGGCGCACAACCCTATCTAGGAAGTGCCAGTGGTGATAAACCGTATCACATTGAAGGCTTCTACAAATATCGTGTGAGCGATAATATTTCTATTACCCCTGGTGTGATTTGGCTGACCAATCCTGGTCAAAATGCTAACAATAACGACGATGCAATCATTGGTACACTGAGAACCACTTTCAATTTCTAAAGCATCTAGAAATCTTTAGGAAGCAGGGGAAGAAGAGGCAGGGGGCAGGGAGCAGGGAGCAGGGAGAAAAGGAGAAAGAGGTAATTTTTCTTCATCCCCCGGTCGCTGAGCGTAGCCGAAGTGTGCCCCCCGCACCCTGCCCCAATTCTTCTTCTACATGCCCTATGACCCATACTTAAAAACTTGTTGTGCTGTTAGTTGCAAATTGGGAAAAATCGAAGAAACAAGTTGATCGTTATTTTGAAATAACTGTTTTTGATATTCGTCTGCTTGCAATGTACAAATTGTAATTGTTGGCTGTTTGGGTTTGCCAATATATTCTCTGCCACCGATACCCAGGTAATCAACAATCCAATATTCAGCCACTCCTAAGAGGGCGTAATCGTTTTGCCAGTTTGTACTAACTACTTCAGCAATCAGTTTAATTGAGTTTCCTGATGTAATTACAGGCTCTTGCTGCCACAATGGCTCGTTAGCTAGTTGAGTTTGGTCTAACACAATCACATCGGGACGAAAAGCTGTGTCTGTTCCTAAAAGTTTAATCAGACACCGATGAGGAATAAAATAGGATGCTTCTTGACGATCAATTTCTACATTCAGTTTTCGCCCAATAAAAGCACATACTTGCTCATGTGGCCCTGTTGGTTCCATCTCGATTAACTCACCATCAATTAACTCGTAGCGATCGCTGTCGCCGTAGTGTTTAATAAATTCATCGACACTGAGAAGTTTGGGAGCAAATTGAACCATTGCGATTCTTCAATATTTTTTTGCTTATTACTGAATGTAGCAACTTCTAGAAAATCTGTTACATTACGTTACATGCAGTTATAACTGTTACCACATAGAAACTGAGAGTATTATTTATGCCAGACGCTAAAAAGACTACGCCTTCGGTTTCAAACAATCCAAATACTTCGCCTTTGGGCTTTACTCCTCAAAGCGAAATCTGGAACGGTCGTTTTGCAATGATTGGTTTTTTATCTGTCGTTCTACTGGAAGTTTTCTCTGGTAAAGGAGTTTTACACTTCTGGGGCATTCTGTAGATTAACAGGTTTTTACCTTCACTAAAATTGTGAAGGAGTATAAAAGAAGGCAGCGATTATAGAATCGTTTGCCTTCTTTTCTTTAAAGTTATTAAAAGTTAGCACAGCACGGCGAAAATATTAGCTACAGCAAGAATCTGGCTCAAAAAGTTTTAACAGAGCGATCGCGCTATCGACTTGCTTAAAACATCGTTAATAGTGTGCAATAATTCAGGGAAAGTGTAGGGTTTCCTCAAGAATGCATTAACGCCAGTGCCAACAACTTGTGTAAGTTCGCTGTCCGTTGCAATGCCGCTGATGGCAATAATCTTGACTAGTGGACTGATTTGTTGCAGGATTTTGATAGCAGTTAAGCCATCCATCGACGGCATCATTATATTCATCAATACGACGCTGATTTGCTCTTTATACTGGCTATACAATGAAATCGCCTCGATGCCATTACTAGCTGTCAAGGTTCTATAGTTGGAGTCTTGTAGCAAAGTTTTGGAAATCTCTAGGATAGCGACTTCATCATCTACAGCGAGAATCAATTCTCCGTTGCCGTTGGGCAATTCTAAGTTAGGAACTTGCAGCTTTGCGCCTTCTTGAACAGATGGTAAATACACCTGAAATTTTGTGCCTTTGCCGACCTCGCTCTCCACGTTCACAAAACCACCATAGTTTCTGACAATACCAATCACAGTTGGCAGACCTAGCCCTGTACCTTTGCCCAGTTCCTTAGTTGTAAAAAATGGTTCAAAAATTCGCTCCAAGATTTCAGGTGTCATACCAACTCCTGTATCTTGTACAGTCATAACCACATAAAAGCCTATTTTAGCCGACAGTTTCATCCTGGAAAAGTTTTCGTCAACGAAGAAATTTTCCGCGCTAATATGCAGGATGCCATCCTGGGGCATAGCATCACGAGCATTGACACACAGGTTCATTAACAACTGATGTATGTGATTGGGATCTACCCAGATCTTCCAGAAGGTTTCAGTCGGTAGACTCTTGCTAATTTTGATATATTTTGGAAATGTGCTGTTGATAATTTGCTCAATTTCCAACAGTATGTCTTCTATGTCCAAATAGACGGACTTTCCTTCAGAACCGCGTGCAAACGTCAGAATTTGCTCAACCAAATCCGCCGCCCGTTTAGAGTTCTGTTCGAGAATTTTCAGCATCTTCTTATGCTGTGGTTCAAGAGGAGAAAGTTTGAGCCTCAACATTTCAGATGAGAACAGAATGGGTGTCAGGATGTTGTTGAGTTCGTGGGCAATACCGCTCGCTAAAGTACCAAGGCTTTCCAGACGCTGGGTACGGAGAAATTGGAGTTCTAGTTGTTTTTTCTCGGTGATGTCAGTGCTAACCGTGAAGATAGATTTGGGTTGCGCCGCCTCATCATGTACCAATGTCCAGCGACTAGTCACAATTACTTCCTTGCTTGATTTCGTCAGTTGACGCAATTCACCCTGCCACGAACCACTCTCGATAACGGTCTTTTTAGCCGATGCCCATTCTGACGACATTTCTTGGCGAAAAAGCTGATAGGCATCCTTACCGATGGCTTCTGCTGCGGAAAAGCCGTACAAGCGTTCCGCACCTTTGTTCCAAAAGAGGATTTGCTGTTCTAAAGTCCAGACGATAATCGCGTCGCTGGTAATATCAAGCAGAGCCGCTTGTTCACGAATTTTCTGTTCCGCCTGCCTGATTTGTTTGAGTTCAGTTTGTAGCTGCTCATGCAGTTCTGATTGTTGGATGGCAATACTCACTTGCGTTGCCAATTGTTTGAGCAAATCAATTTCCCAGGTCTGCCACTGCCGAGATGCTGCACACTGATTGACAACTAACTAGCAATCCCCATAGTTTGTCGTTTCGCAAGATGGCCACTGCCAAGATTGCCCTAACTTGAAACTGAACGAGTAAATTACGGTGACATTCATCAAGACTTGCTGTATCAATATCTGCTACAGCTTGCAAGCGCCCTGTAAGGTACTCTTCACCACGAGTTCTCGTGAAATAAGTATCTTCAACTTGGGTATTCAGAATAGAGTTCCAATTCTGACTCACAGATTCCACCACCACAGACCCACTGTAGTCTGGTTTAAAGTGATATATAAACACTCGGTCAGCTTGGAGCGACTGCCGTACTTCATTTACAGTTGTGTTCAGAACCTCGCTCAGGTTTAAACTCTGCCGGATACGTTGAGCAATTGCAATCACCAGTCGCTGCTGCTCAATTTGCTGTTCCAGTGCTGACACTGGCAGCTTACTACCATTAAACTCATCATAATTCTTTTGTAACATACCTGACTTAATACACAGTTCCTTCACAATTACGGTGGAAGTCCTACAGGTGAGTAGACACTATGAAGTCTTAACAACATCATTTAATCAGGACTTACTGTCTTTGGGAATAAGACTAAAGATATAGAACTTTTACTTTAGCTCTCAATTAGTTTTTATCTTTACATTTACGTTCTTGATGTTCGAGTAATTTTTGTATTATATTGTTACATTAGACTCAATCCTAAAAACTTCCCCTGCTCCCCCAACTTCGACTATGCAAAAACTATAAACGGCATTGGCGACCAAAAGCTTTGATTAATCAGGCTTAGGAGTAAGTTCAAAAATTTTGTTGCTTAGTTTTTGCTTAATTGTGTCAAAAACCATAAATAAAGTCTGCATAATTAAGGACAAGCATCACTAAAAATCTACGTTATGCGATCGCCTCTCCAACACAATACACTTCTTCCAATTGTTGGTAAAACAAAGAGTTCCAAATAATTTATTTTTTGGAACTCCCCAATCTCAATTACTAGTTCTTCCTAGACGACAATTCCCGATTACTATACATCTGCAATGCAGTACGCCAAACTATATAACCTGCGGGACTCAGGTGTAAGCCGTCAGTAGTAAATTCACGGCGGAGATTACCTTGTGGGTTAGCAAAAAGCGGATACAAATCAAGATATTTAACGCCTCTTCTGGCAGCTATCCCTTGCAATTGTTGATTTAATTGACGAATCCGACTATTACTAATAGCCAAGAGTTTCTCTCGTCCTTCCCAAGTAGCTGATTCTGCCCCATGCGGCAAAATTGACTGGACGACGATTTGTGCTTTGGGATGCATCCTTCGTAAGTAACTGATAATTTGCCGTTGATTATCTAAAATGACCTCATCACTTATGCCCCGAATCAGGTCATTAATCCCAATCATCACAAAAATCACCTGTGGTTGGGTGGAGTCAAATAAATTTAATCTTTTTAATAGCCCCTCGCTAATTTCGCCAGAAATTGCTTGATTGAGCCAATTTCTATCTTCAGGTAACAACTCAGCAGGAAACCAGAGACTCAGAGAATCACCCGCTAATATACTTAAATGCTGGGGGCGATTTTGGGCGGCTACTTTGGCTTCTTGTTGGAGAATATCTAACCACTGTTTATAACTAAGTTTGTGGCGGGGGCCTAACTCCGGTGCAATAGCTTGGAGTTGACTAACTTGAGCCAAGGAAACTGCATTGCTAGAAAAAGCGGTCAATCTTTGCCGTTGCCAAATCAGCAAAATGACCGCCAACATCAATATGCCGTTGGTTAACAGCGAGAAAAAAGCCCAGACAGGAAAGGTTTTTGCAGAAGTGGACACGGCTAGCAAAATTTACCAATGATTTGACTCAGATTTTAAATCGCTAGCGCTCATAAGTCACACTATCTCAGGGAATTACTCGGAAACATTAATGCGATCGCTAAACTCGGAGTTATAACCTTCTTCTCCATGTTCATTGATATCCAAGCCTTGGAGTTCAGTTTCTTCCTTAACTCGCAGACCGACTGTAGCATCGATTACCTTGAGGATGAGCCAAGTTCCAACAGCTGCGATCGCATAAGCAATAGCGATCGCTGTCAGTTCTACCCCTAATTCGCCAAAGTTACCACGCAGTACACCGTCTTTACCTGCTGAGTTGACTTCAGCAGTGGCAAAAATTGCCGTTAAAATTGCACCCACTGTACCACCAACCCCATGTACAGGATAGGTATCTAAAGCATCGTCAACATTGAGCTTGTGCTTGAAGCTAACAGCATAGAAGCAAACAAAAGCAGTGATAAAACCAATTAAAATCGCCGATAAAGGTACAACAAAGCCTGCTGCTGGGGTTATACCGACTAAACCAGCAACGGCTCCTGTAGCGGCTCCTACGGCGGTTGGTTTACCGCGTAAAACTCCTTCTAAGAGTAGCCACATTAATGCACCCGCAGCCGCAGCAGTATTAGTGGCCACAAAAGCTGTTGTAGCTACGTTTGTAACCAAGTTTCCAGAAGTTCCACTAGCAATAGATAAGGCACTACCAGCGTTAAAACCAAACCAACCAAACCACAGCAAACCAGCGCCTAATAAGATGAAGGGAACGCTGTGAGGAGGGCTGAGGCGGTCAGGATGGGTTTTTCGAGGGCCAAGGACGATCGCAGCTACCAGGGCAGAAACTCCAGAACTAATATGAACGACTGTACCACCTGCAAAGTCAAGAGCGCCCAAACCACCGTACAAACCCAAAAATCCACCTTTCGCCCATACCATGTGAGCCAGGGGGGTATAAATAAAGGTTGACCACAGCAACACAAACAAGCAATAGGCGCGGAAACTCATTCGTTCTGCGATCGCTCCAGAAATTAAAGCTGGGGTGATAATGGCAAACATGGCTTGATAAATCATGTATGCCTGATGGGGAATTGTCCCAGCATAAGAAACAATTTCGACTGGATTTGAGCCTTGGAGATAACCTGTTGTTTCTAACCCTACACCATGCAAACCCAGCCACTGCAATCCTCCAATAAACGGCAAACCTGGGGCAAAAGCAAGGCTATAACCCCAGAGAACCCAGGTAACTCCCACAATCGCCATGAGTACAAAACTCATCATTAATGTGTTGAGGACATTACGCGATCGCACAAATCCCCCATAGAAAAACGCCAACCCTGGTGTCATTAACAGAACGAGTGCTGACGAAATCAGCATAAATGCTGTGTCTCCCGTATCTGCAACAGGTAGAGTATTAGCTGATGGTTGGGCAAAAGCATTGCCCATTAGCGGTACTCCTAATAGCAATAGGGTAATAGTTCCAATCGTGACAACTTTCTTCAACACTTAGTTTTTGTCCCTTTATCCCCGGAGTCCAAGGATTTTGTATGCTTAAATACATTCCATTACTTTTTGCTATTTGTTTTTGTTTTGAAAGTTACTCAACTTCAGTTTTTGGAAAAAGGTTAATGAAAATATAATCTTGACATTCTGCCTTTATTTAGGGCGCAGAGCGTTAAAATATTTTCATTCTTAAAGGTCTAGAAAGCTAGGAAGATCAGGAACCTATTACAACCACAATTAAGAGTTTTATTTATACTGGATGAATTGTTATGGTTGTCCAAAAAGTTGGTGCGATCGCACAGCAGAATTATTCCTAATATTAACTTTGTATGGGTAGAATAACTTGATTTACCTTCCTTTCGTTCTCCTTTGTTTTGGCTTAGTAGCCAACCACGCGACCAAACCAAAAAGGACGGTAGCCAGAACACTCCATAGCAATGATAATACTAGGGGATGAACTGGATATTTGAAATTTATCTGTGCAAAGGGTTTATCTATGTGTTGGGTGACGACACCAGAGACTATTGCACCACCACCAAAAGCTATACCTAATACTTGGATAGTGCGTTCTAAAGAGCGATCGCGTTTGGTTTGTTCTACCTCCACGATGCCGCGAATCGTGCTAATCATCTGGTCGAACAGGTTTTGACCAGGCGTAAGATAAGCTAAGTTAGTGTTAATTTGTTCGACAAAGGTATCTTCAGCTAGTTCTAGTAAGTTAGAAAAAAATTCTAAATTATCTGAATTAATGCCTGTTTTATTTAGTTTATTAAAATGCAAACGATAGTTTTTACTATTAGTTTTAATCGTAGTTTTATGTAGTTTCAGATCTCTTAAATAATCAACAAAATTAAAAGAAATTTCTGGTATTTCCTGAAGCCATTGATTGAATTTATCAAATTTTAAATCTATGGAGTTATTTTTTTGTTCTTTAAATTCTTGCTTATATTTTTCTAAATCAGAATAGGCTAATCTAGTTTGTTCGTGACACCATATAGCTTCTGAACGAGCATAAATAGTTTTACTGCGGCAAAGCAGAAGGTCAATTAAAGGATAATAATATTCTCCTTTGGTTTCTAATTCTGTAGTTATGTCATGGGTATTTAACCAAATTAATAAATGACACTGTGCTTCAGGATAATCGGCATCATTGTTATATTCAAAAATTGGACTACCTAATAGTTGTCCTTGATGCTGACAATAAATATTTAGTTTTCGCAAAGTTTG
>JBBSOP010000222.1:0-7799 GCA_038259655.1 Chroococcales cyanobacterium | reverse complement strand
AGTTGTTGAGCTTGGGTAAGGGCTAAAGGAAACAAAGTCACACCCAGCGCCAATAAAACCGATAAAGCTAATAAAAAGACTAGAATAGCCACTGGCTCGCGCCTCGCCCCCTGACGCTCCATCCAGGTAACAGGGTAGTTGAGCAGAAATGCTAGAACTGAGGCTCCAACTAAAATGACGATTAAAGAGTGGAAATAATGAAAAATTGCCGAAATAGCCCAACCATTGAGAACTAATAGTGGGGCGAATACAGCGATCGCCCCAATTTGAGCTATTGGTGTGAGTGTTTGCCACCAGTTGACTAGCTTGCGTGTCTGCATCTTTAGCCGATTGCGGGATAGAACTAAATAAAATCCTGATTTACAGCTTATTATCTCTAACTACATCACCAAAATTCATCCCTCTAGTTTAGGATTAGACTCATCCAAATGGACAATTTTGAATCAATTGGCAATATAGGCAGTAGGGAAATGGAGACAAAAGAACAAGAAGACGAAGAAAATCAGGGAATAGGAGAGAGTTTTACCCATCCCGAATTTCTAATGTCCAGTCAAAATACAGCTATATCAAAAAGACAACTACTGTTCTATTTAATTCCAGTGATTGGCTTTTTTCCATCTTTGTGGACTCTCTATCGCCATCAAGGTAGTCGGGAACAACTAATCGTGAGTCGTCTGTCTATTACTCTGGCATTTACTTGGCTTTTAGGTTACTTTTTGTTAGCAACGGGTGCAGAAAATTCAGCATTTTTCACATTACGTTTATTAATTCTTAATAGCTTTCTCACATCTAGTTACTTTTTAGTAAGCGTCTGGCTGATGTTTCGCATCATTCAGGGTAAATCTAGTCGTTTACCGGGTTTTAGCAATTTTGCCGAGCGAATACTGGGTAAATACTGACCTTAATTTCTATAAGCGTTCACCTGGTTAGTATTCTTACTTAAATGCTTATAAATAACAGATTGTCTACTACTAGATCTGGTCAAATTGCCTTATTGTTGTCATACTGCAAGACAACATCTCCAAATTTGCTACAAATAATGGGGAAATGCTGCTAAAAGTGTTGTAGTTGAGACAATAGTGAACAACTCAGCCAAATTCATTAAAAGTTAACTATTATGAGTTAATTTGTCTGCATATTATTTTAGTCTGCAAAATTACCGAATTTGATTCAGTGAAGTGTGAGGAAATCTGTGACCATTCAAAGAACTTCGACCGAAGGAAACCAGTTGTCAAACACCCGCAACTCCAAAGACAAAAATTCTCAGAACTCAAAATCAGGACGTTGGCTTTGGTTTTGGGTGGGTATGAGTGGTATTGCAATGGTATCAGCAACGGCGGGGGCGCTGTTAGCTGTCTCTTTGACTAGTACACCATTACAGCAAACTCAGCTAAGTCCTAAAGAAGAAGCAGTTTTTGATGGCGATCGCATTTCTGGCGGTGGCTTGCGATTTTCGGAATTAACTCGCCCCGTCAATCTCTTAGTTATGGGGATGAGCGTACTACCGCCAGATATTCAAAATCCTCCTGCTGAAACCAAAGGCCTGAAATATCTGCCCCAGGTAAACTCCTTTGATGGTCTTTCGGATGTGATGCTTATGCTCAAATTTGATCCAGAGACAAAAAAAGTAGCTATGCTCTCTATTCCCAGAGATACCCGCATAGAAATTGAAGGGCATGGTACAAGAAAGATTAATGCTGCCAACATGGAAGGCGGACCCGCTTTGACTGCCAAAACAGTCAGTAATCTCTTGGGCGGAGTGGGAATTGATCGCTATGTCCGAATTAACGTTTTGGGAGTAGGCAAACTAATTGATGCTTTGGGTGGGGTGACAGTCTACATACCCAAAGATATGAAATACCAAGATGATTCCCAGCATTTATATATTAATTTGAAGGCAGGTAAGCAACACCTCAACGGCGATCAGGCACTACAATTACTACGTTTTCGCCATGATGCATTAGGAGATATTGGGCGGATTCAACGCCAGCAAATTGTCCTGCGGGCTTTGATGGATCAGACTCTTAACCCTGTAACTGTGGCTCAACTACCGAAAATTCTCAATGTAGTTAAAGAACACATTGATACCAATTTGACAGTTGAGGAGTTAGTGGCACTGGTAGGTTTTGGAGTGCGAACTAATCGCTCCAATATGCAGATGTTAATGCTACCAGGTCGCTTTAGCGAAAAGAACGAGTATGATGCTAGCTATTGGCTACCCAGCAGACGTGGTATTGCCAAACTCATGACTCAATACTTTGGCTTAGAATCTTCAGAATCATCCAGCGACGCACCCCATTTTACTGATCCAGGTTCTGTACGAGTGGCAATTCAAGATAGCACAGGTAGCGATCGCTCTCAACTGCGACCCTTGCTGAGAGCGTTAGAAAAAGCTGGCTATCGTAATGTTTATGTATCTAAACCTTGGAGTGAACCTCTAGAAGTTACTAATATTATTGCTCAACAAGGAGATGGTGAAAGTGCTGAATCAATCCGCAATTCTTTAGGATTCGGAGATGTCCGGGTAGAAAGTACTGGTAATCTCGACTCGGATATTAGTATCCAAGTAGGTAAAGATTGGCTACAACAAAAAGATATCTTTTTAGAGTCTCGATAAAGGGCATTGGGCATCCCTTCGGCTTCTCTACGAGACGCTACGCGAACGCTCAGGGCAAGTGGGCATGGATGGGGCATTGGGCAGAAAATTTACCACTCTGCTAGGGCGATCGCTATTCCTTGTTGCAAATCTGGTGTAAGTGTGGGGTCATTTGTCAACTCCTGCAATTGTTGATGTGCGACTTTTTCATCCAGCTTTTTGAGTGCGGCGATCGCATATAGTCTCACTACTTGATCTGAATCTGCTAGCAACAAAATCAATGGTTTAATTGCCTGTATATTACCTAACTGTCCTAAAGATAAAGCGATCGCACTTTTAATACTGGTAATTTTGATGGCTTGATGCTGCGATCGCCAGACATCCATTAAAATTTCTGCGGCTGGTGTAGTTAATTGCGGCTTTTGGACTCGCCCCAAAACTGTGACAATTTCTTGCCACACTGTCTCTGATGTACTTTGATCAAGCGCTTTTCGTAAAAATTCTAAACCAGATAGTGTTTCTACCCAAATCAAAGCGCGGATGGATTCTAGTTGCAGTGGTTGCGGTGTGTGGGGTGATATCAGCACCTCAAATAAATGCTTTGTAGCTTCATCACCACCCATTCGGGAAAGAGCGATCGCCGCAGCACAACACACCTCAAGGTTCAAGTCATAAAGTCTTGGTTGCAGTTTTGTAACTAAATCTAATTCTGTGCATAAATCAGGGCGAAAACCTAAAGCTAAAACTGCTGTACGTCTAACCGTGGCCGCTACATCATCCAAGGCGTTCAAAAGTACTGGTGGTACATGTTGATCATGAAAACTGCTGAGGGCTTCTAAGGCTGTGGCACGTACTACTGCTTGGTCATCTTGTACTACACTCAACAAAGGCGTGATAGTTTCTCTGCTGTGGATATAAGCAAGCGATCGCACTGCCAAAAGTCTAGTATTTTCCGATGTTAAAAGTTCGGCAAGTTGAGTGATAGCAACAGTACCCATTTGCCCTAGCGCTGCTGCGGCGATCGTCTTGAGTTCTTCATCCTCGCTAGTTTTTAACAATTCCAACAAAGAACTGATGACATCTGGA
The DNA here is from genome assembly GCA_038259655.1 of Chroococcales cyanobacterium. Lineage (GTDB taxonomy): Bacteria > Cyanobacteriota > Cyanobacteriia > Cyanobacteriales > Nostocaceae > Halotia. Next base: position 4,117 of record JBBSOP010000222.1, on the reverse strand, counting down.
TGCTGAAATTCGCCCAAAGTCCGTGCTGCATACCAGCGCAATTCTACTTCTGCATCTTCATCTTCTAAAATTTCAATCAACGGTGGGATGGCAATATTTCCTAAGCGAGTCAACACCTTGGCAATTTCCCAACGTTCTTGAAAATCTCCTCTTTCTAAAATAGAAATTGCTAATTTTAACAGTTGTTCTGGATGTGTAGAGTCTTCTACCAGAATCAACTGCTGTAAATATTGAACCAACAATGACCAATCAGCTGCATCATGTGCTGCTTGTGCCAGCACCAAAAGCTGCTTGAGATTATTCACCAATTTTGAACTTAGGTTTGCTTAACTACAACTGAATTGCCCTCAATCTTGGCGTTGTAAGTTGTTAGGGGTTTTGTAGCTGGGCCTTTTTGCACTTTACCATCAACTTTAAATTCAGATTCATGACAGGGACACAAGAATGTTTTTGTTGACGGTTCCCAGCCTACCGTACATCCTTTATGGGTACAAGTAGGGTTAACAGCAATGAGATTGGCAGTTTTAGATGTACCGATTACTAAAACCGGCCCAACAGGTGAGTTTTGATTCAGCAATTGACCAGTTTTATCTAATTCTGTCGATGTACCTACTGTTTGCCAGTCTTTAGATGCTGAAGATGTAGGTGTGCTTGTTTGAGAAGAACAAGCAGCAATTGCCACAGGTAGGCTACTAGCTATCCAACCTAAACCCACCCAATTAATGAAATCACGACGTTTCATAGCTAACTAAATTATGTCTAACTTTTTATATCATGCGTAAAATGCATCATATTGATACACTTTCAGCAATTTTACTAGAATTTCGTAGCTATTTATACGATTTTATCGTAAATATCACTTTAACCTAACAAGTATTGAAATTGTTACATAAACAGTAACTAAGTCCTCTTGACAAATCTTACAGATGCAAAAAATCACAATTTTCCTTTAATTAATTAATTACGAATTACGAATTATTTGGTCAGATTATGACAGATACAGGAACTACTACCAAAACCAGCCTAAATAAGTTCGAGAAATTCAAAGCCGAAAAAGATGGACTTGCCGTCAAAGAGGAGATAGAAAAATTTGCTTCTCTAGGCTGGGAAGCAATGGATGAAACAGACCGAGATCATCGACTGAAGTGGATGGGTGTGTTTTTTCGCCCAGTGACCCCAGGCAAATTTATGATGCGGATGCGTATACCTAATGGTGTTCTCACCAGTAATCAAATGCGTGTTTTAGCGGCAGTGGTACAGCGTTACGGTGATGATGGTTGTGCTGATATCACCACAAGACAAAATATCCAATTGCGGGGAATCAGAATTGAAGATTTACCAGATATCTTGAATCGATTTCACGCAGTGGGTTTAACCAGCGTCCAGTCAGGGATGGATAACGTTCGCAATATTACAGGCGATCCTGTAGCGGGGTTAGATGTAGATGAGTTGTATGATACGCGAGAGTTAGTACAGCAAATTCAGGATATGCTGACTAACAAAGGAGAAGGCAACCCAGAATTTACCAACCTTCCACGCAAGTTTAACATTGCGATCGCTGGTGGAAGAGACAATTCAGTTCACGCAGAAATCAACGATTTAGCGTTTGTTCCAGCTTTTAAAGAAGGAAGTCAAAAAGTCTTCGGCTTTAACATCATTGTTGGTGGTTTTTTCTCAGCCAAACGCTGTGAAGCAGCAATCCCCCTCAATGCTTGGGTATCTCCAGAAGATGTGGTAGCTGTATGTAGAGCAGTTTTAGAAGTTTATCGTGACCACGGCTTACGTGCGAATCGGCAAAAATCCCGGCTGATGTGGCTAATTGAGGAATCGGGTTTAGAAAAGTTTCGCTCCCAAGTTGAAGAACGTTTAGGTAAATCATTATTACCCGCAGCTGCAAAAGATGAAATTGACTGGGAAAAACGCGACCATATCGGGGTATATAAACAAAAACAACCAGGATTAAATTACGTAGGTTTGCACATTCCTGTGGGTCGGTTATATGCCGAGGATATGTTTGAAATCGCCAGTCTGGCAGAAGTTTACGGTAGTGGTGAAATTCGCCTCACCGTTGAGCAAAATATTATTATCCCCAACATTACTGACTCGCGTTTAGCAACATTTTTAACAGAAAATCTTCTAGAAAGATTTTCACCTAACCCTGATTTACTGACGCGATCGCTCGTTTCTTGCACAGGCGCACAATTTTGTAACTTTGCTTTGATCGAAACCAAAAACCGCGCCCTAGCAATGGTTAAAGCTTTAGAAGCCGAGTTAATCCTCACTGATCCAGTCCGCATTCATTGGACAGGTTGCCCCAACTCCTGCGGACAGCCACAAGTTGCAGACATCGGTTTAATGGGTACTAAAACTCGCAAAGATGGCAAAACCGTGGAAGGTGTAGATATCTACATGGGTGGCAAAGTTGGTAAAGACGCTCATTTAGGAACTTGCGTTACTAAAGGCATTCCCTGCGAAGACTTGCAATCAGTATTACGACAACTACTGATTGAAAACTTTGGCGCACGCTTACGAGAAGTAGTCACAGTTAGGGGCTAGGGCTAGTTGTAGGTTGGGTTAAGCACAGCGAACCCAACATTGATCAAGGTGTTGGGTTACGTCAATCCAACCTACATTTAAGTCTGAAAAGTTTTTTAATACCCAATTTGGGCGATCGCATTATTGCCCATAGGTTTCTCTATGCAATTTTTTGATTTTTAGTAAGGAAAACTTCATGCTTCAAGGATTATTTTCATTTAACGGCCGCTACCGCATCTTGCATTTAACGTGGTTTGCGTTCTTTCTCTCATTTGTAGTTTGGTTTAACTTTGCTCCCTTTGCTACAGCGATTCAAGAAACTTTTAGTTTAAGTCCAGGACAAATCAGAACTATTGCGATCTGTAACGTTGCCTTGACTGTGCCGGCTCGGATTATTATTGGCATGGTTTTAGATAAATATGGGCCACGCATTACCTACTCAATCCTGCTGATTTATGCTGCCATACCCTGTATTGCTTTTGCAATGGCACAAAATTTCAGTCAGTTGGTGGTTAGCCGTTTAGCACTGAGTATTGTCGGTGCTGGTTTCGTGATTGGTATTCGCATGGTTGCTGAATGGTTCCCGCCTAAAGAAATTGGCATTGCTGAAGGTATCTATGGCGGTTGGGGTAATTTTGGTTCAGCGGCTGCGGCTTTTACTCTACCTTCTTTAGCGGCGGTAACTGCCTTTGTAGCTGCTGGTCAAATTAACTGGCGATTAGCGATCGCTTTAACTGGAATTGTCGCTGCTATTTACGGATTTATTTATTTATTCAGCGCTCAAGATACTCCCTCTGGCAAAGTTTATCAAAAACCCAATCGCCACGGCGGCATAGAAGTCACCAGTAAAAAAAGCTTTTGGCTGCTGATGTTGATGAATATTCCCCTCGTTGGCATATTAGCTGTATTAGCGTGGCGGATTAGTAATTTTGGTTTACTAAATCAGACTCAACTATTCATCGTTTATCTTTTGTTAGCTGGTCTGTATATTTTCCAAGGCTACAAATGCTGGGATGTCAATCGGGATTTGATGACAGGTAAGAAGCAGTATTCCCCTAAAGAACGCTATGAATTTTCTCAGGTGGCTTTATTAGAACTAACTTATTTTGTGAATTTTGGTTCCGAACTAGCAGTTGTTTCGATGCTACCAGCATTTTTTGAGTCCACCTTCACCCTCAGTAAAGTTGTCGCAGGGATGATTGCAGCTAGCTATGCATTTATGAACTTGGTAGCTCGTCCTGGTGGAGGCTGGATTTCTGATACTTTAGGTAGCCGTCGATGGACAATGACTGTACTCACCGCTGGTATTGGGATTAGTTATCTATTGATGGGTGGTGTTAATAGCAATTGGTGGCTACCTATAGCAATTGTGTTAACTATGGCTTGTTCATTCTTCGTCCAAGCTGGAGAAGGTTCAACCTTTGCGATCGTACCTTTAATTAGACGGCGAATTACAGGTCAGATTGCTGGTAACGTCGGTGCTTATGGCAACGTCGGGGCTGTGGCTTATCTGACTCTCTTTAGTTTGTTACCTGAAGGTGATATCGGTAATCGAATTTTCTTCCAGACTCTAGGAATTAGT
>JBBSOP010000221.1:0-7816 GCA_038259655.1 Chroococcales cyanobacterium | reverse complement strand
TTATGTGATTACTTCGCTCCGTTATCACTGCGCTCGTAATGACGATTTAAGGGGTCTATAACGCCTGAAACCCTTTCAGATAGTACTTGTGTGTACACCGTAGCCCACCGTGGGGGAGCCAGTGCGGTCTTGGGGGTTTCCCCCATGAGCAACTGGCGTTGAGAGGTTTGGTGAGGGGTTCTTTATAACCGTCGAACTCACGTCAAACAAAGGGTAGTGCTAGTCAAAAGATTAAACTTATGGAGCGGTTTTGCCAACAACTTGTGATTTGAGTGTCGTAATTTCGGTAGTTAACTCTTTCCTAGTTGAGGCTTTGAGTAAATAGCGGTAAACAAACCAAGCAGAGTAGCCAATACCAATCAACTCAAAAGTAGGTGCGACTAAAGGAATATCATTCAAAGAATCTAATATTGCCAAAAGTACCTTAACTGTGACAATTGCTCCTACAATTAAACCAACACTTACCAGAGGCTGCTTATATTGATTGAAGAAGCTGGTCACGTATTCTGGCAGAGTTGCTAAAAAACCAGAAATTTGTTCTCCATATTTTAGCCACTGATCCTGAGACTGCGCTGGAGGCTGGAGTTTGGTAATGGTTCCTGTTTGGGTGTTGATGTCTGACACTGTTGTATCTGTAGACTTAGTTTCTGTGAATTCTGGTTCTTGCATTTTCACTCCTATAAATTTGACAGTTGGGTTTTTCTAATTCGGACAATTGCAACCACAAGGCTGTTGATTAGGCAATGTACTCGTGCATCAGCACAACTGAGTTTAGGAATAGGGTTTAATTCCCTATAACCATAATTGCCCCATACCCTCTACTGCATCAACTACAAGGTAGACAGTCAGTAGGAGGATAGAAGTCAGAATATATGAAAATCAGCTTTCTGAGTTCAGTTTTTGTAAATCAACTGGAATCCCCAGGTTGTGATTATCCTACACCGTGTCAGTTGCAGATTATCGTACTTATTAAAGTACAAATCATGCAAAAATCAGACCACCTCTCATTTATATAAGCATAAACGCTAATTTTATTTGATATTAAAGCTATCTTAAGCCGTGTTAGTCAGCTAACGCATTGACTCTTGATGTTAATGCGTAATAAAAGTTTTTATGTGATCATCTATACTATACAAAACGACTATTTTATGATATATCAGGTGACAGGGGAAAGGTTTGAAAGTCTTTGGGTGTGCGGGTTTTATGATCAGTTTATATCCTAAACTAACTGGCGATCGCTATACTTGCATCAAACTTAAAAATTAGGGAACTCCAAAAAACAAATTATCCAATTCTATTCAGATTTTATTTTTCTTACTCTCCTCGCCCTCTGCTCCTACAACTATGGGATGTTTTTTAGTTGGAAGTCCCTTGTTGTTGGGGTAAGTTGAAGGACAATGCTTGCTAATAGTCAATTACTTTTATCCTTCAACCGTCCCCCATTATGTTGCTTTAACGTGAGTTCGACGGCTCTAAAAAACCCCTCACCAAACCTCTCTCCCACGGTGGGAGAGGCTTTAAAACCTTGATTTTTTCGTTTAAGACTAGGAAAAATTCTGCCCCTCTCCGTGTCACAGATGGGTTGGGGAGAGGTTCATCGAACTCACGTTGCTTTAAACTAGACTACTTAATTTAGCCTAGTACACTACGGCGTAAATAAAGCTACCCTAATACTTTGACTTTTGACCCTTCGACTGCGCTCAAGGTCAAGGCTGAGCGTAGCCGAAGCCTTGACTTTTGACTTCCGCAAAGCGGTACTAGTCCCAATCGGGAATCTCTGCACCGTCTTCTCCACCAATACCGATTCCAGTGTGATAGATTTCCGCATCAGTAATGTTTAAATTTTCCATTGATGCGCCGTACACATTAGAGTCGTAAATTTGAGCGCGAGTAAAATTCACCCTGTTGAGATTGGCTTTCTTGAAATTAACGTTAGTGACAATAGCTGAAGTTAAGTTAGCCCCTTTCAAATTGGCATTAGTGAAATCAGCACCTTCGAGGTTAGCTCCAGCAAGGTTCGCACCTTGGAGATTTGCTCCTCGTAAATCAGCACCAATTAAATGAGCGCCACTGAGATCTACTCTTGATAGATTACACCCAGTACATTCACCAGTTGAATTTAGCCTTTGTAAGTCCTGTGAATTCCCAGCGTTGACTGAGCCAATAAAAAATAGGGGAGTTGCTAAGGCTAAAGCCGCTAATGGCTGGAGTTTCATAAATTTTCCCCCTTGTAATTAAGTTGCGTCCGTTCTTTACCTCACGCTTTTATTATCTCATTAAATTGCTTGAGTATGTCGATTTAACTCATCATCTACTTATGATCTGTCATAAATTTAGTGATGACGCTGGAAACACGATTAGTTCTCGTTTTTAGCTGTTGTTGAGCAAGAAAATCTATAAAAGTATGACGATTAAATTAGTGTTAAATCTTGTTAAGAAGTTACCCTACTATCATCACGATTTGTCATTAAACTTTGACCATTATTTTCCGGTTACTAAATAATACTTGATTGAATTAGTAATTTGTAGCCTAAATCACTAAAAAATCCAGTATATACTGGTTAACTAATTCTGGTTGTTCTTGCTGTACCCAATGCCCGCAAGAGTGAATATACTTAATTTTTAAGTCTCTGACGTAGGTTGCCGTACCATAGGTAAGCTCTTGTCCTAGCGCAGTATCATTTTCTCCCCATATCATCAGTGTTTGAACATCTAAAATACTCCAATCTCTATTGGACATAAATGTCTGAAAAATGTTGCGATAATAGTTCAACATTGCGGTCGTAGCACCAAGTTTTGCAGCAGAGTTTTTATAATTGTTTATATCTGTTTGAGTGAAAGCATTTTTATTAACTGCTGTGCCTTGAACAACCATTTTCATAGCTCGAAAATCTGAAAGTTGTAACAAAAATTCTGGTAGCCAAGGTAATTGGAATAAGAAGATATACCAGCTACGAATTAATTGTTGGGGAGTGTACAAACCTTGAGCAAACTTAGCCGGATGAGGCATGTTTAGTATAATTAAGCGTTCTACCATTTCAGGATGAGCGTATGCAAAAGACCAAGCGATCGCACCTCCCCAATCATGCCCAACTAAAATACACTTATCGTATCCTAATCCTTCAATTACTCCCTCCACATCTTTGATAAATTCATCCATCACATAAGCTGATCGTTCTTTTGGTTTATCGCTATCGTTATAGCCACGTAAATCAAGAGCAACAACTTGAAAATATTGAGCAAATTCTGGAATTTGGTGTCGCCACGAATACCAAAATTCTGGGAAACCATGCAGCATCAGCATCAAAGAGCCTGTTCCTTGAGTGACATAATGAAGTTTAATGCCATTAGTATTGATATATTCGTGTTTCCAATCACTTTTTATTTCAGACATATTTAATAAAATTCAAGTCTTGTCAGAGAATATTTACAAATATCGCATATACTTTTACTGAAAATGTTATTCTGCTTGAAATAATAAGTTTTATCAAAGACATTATAAAGATAATATTGTTTGATAAAAATTGATATATTTGACCTTTGATAGATGCGAATTATAAATAGATATTGGTAAAAATCTATATATAATTATCCTCAACTACCATGACACAAAATCTGACGCACAATCATTCACAATGGGTTGAGCGACTGGCGCGATTTGGCTATATTTCTAAAGGAGTAGTTTATGCGATCGTGGGACTGCTAGCAGTACAAGTGGCTTTTGGCACAGGTGGTAGAACAACAGACTCTAAAGGCGCTCTCCAGACAATTGTTAATCAGCCATTTGGTAAGTTTTTATTAGCATTAGTTGCGATTGGCTTGATTGGATATGTAATTTGGCGTTTTATACAGGCAATTCAAGACCCTGAAAATAAAGGTCATGATGCTAAAGGTTTAATGAAGCGAATTGGTTATGCAATTAATGGTTTTGCTTATGCAGGTTTAGCTTTTAGTGCTGTGCAGATTGTCATCGGTTCAGGTGGTGGTGGAAATAGTAATTCTACTGAAGATTGGACAGCACGTTTACTTTCTCAGCCTTTTGGTAGATGGATAGTTGCAAGTGGAGGGGTAGTGATAGTTGCTTTAGGTTTCTATCAGCTTTATAAAGCTTTTAGCGCTAAATTCCGCAGAAAACTCAATTTAACCGAGTTAAGCAACACACAAAGTCAATGGGTAATCGGGATTTGTCGATTTGGTTTAGCTGCGAGGGGTGTAGCATTTGGCATTATTGGTTGGTTTTTAATTCAAGCCGCTACCCAGTCAGATGCCAGCGCCGCTGGAGGTTTGGATCAAGTGTTGCAAACACTAGCCCAACAACCTTACGGAACTTGGCTTTTAGGTATTATGGCGCTCGGTTTAGTTGCCTATGGAATTTATGAAATCGTACAGGCACGGTATCGTCAATTAGGCATAAATTAAAAAATGTAACCCAGATAATTTTAGTTTCTGGAAATGGCAGCAATAGAAACGCGGGGCGTTTGGCTTACCACTACTGATAGTAAAGTTTTCCGTTCTCAACAACGCATTGCCGAAGCTATGGATTTCCTTGCCGAGACAGGATTTAATGTGGTGTTTCCTGTGGTTTGGAATAAAGCTGTGACGCTGTATCCTAGTGCTACAATGCAACAAACCTTTGGGGTAGAAATTGACCCTTTATGCCAAGGTCGTGATCCTTTACAAGAGGTAGTTGTGGAAGCGCGGCGGGTTGGGTTAAAGATCATTCCTTGGTTTGAATACGGTTTTGCCAGTTCTTACAATTTGAATGGTGGTTTACTTTTGCAAAGAAAGCCACAATGGGCAGCTCGTGACTGTAACGGTAATTTATTACAGAAAAATGGTTTTGAATGGTTGAATGCTCTTGATCCCCAGGTGCAGGAATTTCTGTTGAACTTGGTGTTAGAAGTTGTAAAGAATTATGATGTGGATGGCATCCAGGGAGACGATCGCTTGCCAGCATTACCCTGTGAAGGTGGCTACGATCAAGTAACTATTGCCCGTTATCAACAGCAATTTCAGCAAAATCCGCCACGAAACCCCAAAGATAGACAATGGTTACAATGGCGTGCAGATATTCTCACAGATTTTTTGGCACGTCTTTACACAGAGGTAAAAGCCATTAATCCTAATTTATTAGTATCGATGGCTCCTAATATTCATAATTGGGCATTGCAAGAATATCTGCAAGACTCACCTCGATGGTTGCAACTGGGAATAGTCGATATTATCCACCCCCAGATTTATCGCCGCGACTTTCAAAGCTACAAAGCGATCGCAGATAAACTAGTAAATCAGCAGTTCACAGATGTAACGCTGCCAAAATTAGCACCGGGAATTTTAATCAAGTTGGGTTCTTACTGTATTAGTCCAGAATATTTGGTACAGGCAATAGAATATAACCGCAATCGCGGCATTAATGGTGAAGTATTCTTTTTTTACGAAGGTTTGCGAAAGAATAACAATGCCTTAGCTAAAGTACTGCGAAATAATCTTTATGCTAAACCTGCTTCGTTTCCCACTTTGTCCGATTTGAGTAGCTCAGGTGTGAGCAATCAGAAATCACCCTCTATTTGGCAGAGAGTAGAAAATTTTTTCAGAAATGTTTGATTATAGGATTTACGGATTCGTCACGAAAAACTAAACCTTTGCGCTCCTGTGCGTTTAAAAAAATTGTTGTACTAACTCTTGTAACTTGGCAGAAAAATAGCGCCTTGTAAGATGTGAGTCTGATTTTGGGAATAATACTCATGGTTTTGGAGACTTCGCTTTGGTTAAGCTCACACCATGAGAGTGTCATTTTTGGGCAATAAAAAAACTTTATTTTGGTTAAATCTCGTATTTTGCTGGATTTTGTGGTTTTACTGCTTATTTATTTCAGCCTTGCCAGTATACGCAAATACCACAAATTCAGTTGACACTTTACGACAGCAGCAGCAACAAATTAATCAAGAGCGCCAAAATATGGTTCAAGAACGCGATCGCTTGACTAATTTGCAACAAGCGGCACAAAATCGCTTAACTGGTCTGAACCAAAATCTTACAACCACAACCAACTACATTCAAGATAGTGAGTTGCGATTACAACTTGCTAATCAACGCCTCCAGGAGTTAGAAGCCAATTTAGTTGTGGCACAACGTTCTTATGAAGAGCGTCAAATAGCTACAGTAGCAAGGTTGCGGTATCTCCAGCGATCGCCAGCCTCTCAAGGATGGGCAGTTTTGCTCCAAAGCCAAAATATCAGCGATTTTATTAGCCGTCGTTATCAACTAAAGCTAGTTTATCGAGCAGATCAGCAAATTTTGGTCAAACTCAACACCCAAGCAAATTTGATTAACAAACAAAAAATCGCAGTAGAACAGCAGAAAAACGAAACAGCCTTGATTCGTGAGCAATTATTGGCACAAAAAGCCGATTATCAAAATCAAGCCCAGTCACAGTCAGAATTAATCCAACGCCTCAATAGCGATCGCTCAGCTTTGGAAGCAGCGCAAAATCAGCTAGACCAAGATTCTAAAAACTTGGAAGTTTTAATTCAACAAAAAGTAGCAGCAGCAAGAGCTAGAGAAGAGGCGCAGACTAAGACAAATAGCCGTACCAACATCATCATTCACGGAACTGGGATGTTTACTTATCCTAGCGATGCTCCTACTAGCAGTCCCTTTGGTTGGCGGATGCATCCAGTTTTACGATATCGGCGGTTTCATGCGGGTCTAGATTTTGCCGCTAGTTATGGTAGTACAATTCGGGCAGCCGATTCGGGAACAGTGATTTTTGCGGGGTGGTACGGTGGTTATGGTAGGGCTGTAATTATTGACCACGGCAAAGGCATTACCACATTGTACGGACATACTAGTGAATTATTGGTTTCCGAGGGGCAAGCAGTACAACGAGGACAAGCGATCGCGGCTGTCGGTTCCACAGGTTTATCTACTGGCCCTCATCTCCACTTTGAAGTCCGCCGCAATGGTACACCCGTAAACCCTGCTGATTATCTGTAACCTAGAAGTTTGGTGTAGGTGATCGCTAATTCGGCAGCAAATTTAATCGCAACTGTGCTATAATCCAGGAGATTAAGGGCGCGTAGCTCAGTGGATAGAGCAACAGATTCCGGTTCTGTGGGTCGGGGGTTCAAATCCCTCCGCGCTCGTTTTTTGTTAATTAACTAAATTATTTGTCACTAAATTATCAAGGAGGGTTCCTCCTTAATCATATTGTTGTCGCAAGCACAAGAGCGATCGCCGTTAGGCGTGCTGAAGGTATCGCTTTTTCTTGCAGAGTTTGATCTGTCTGACGATAAGCCGCTACACATCTTTGGATGCAGGTAAACCTGTAATTCCTGTGTAGGAAGTTGAGTTTTAGATCTTAGGTGATTTTTCAAGGAGGATATGGCAATGACTCAAGCAATTGATAGAAAAAAACAATTGTAGAAAAATTAGACAATCTAACTCCAGAGCAACAAGATGATGTGTTAGATTTTATTGATTTTTTACAGTTTAAGCTGCAAAAGCAGGAGTTAAAAGAGGAAGAGAAAGAAGCAATTTCTGTTTATGAAGCAGCAAAGGAGTTTGCTGGATGTGTTGATTTTGGCCCCGGCGATTTAGCAACTAATAAAGAATATTTAAGGCTCTTCCGTAGGTGTTATGCTAAACTTCAAAATAAAATTAGGTATTTCCCTTTAAAATCAAGGGTTTTAGGCAGTTAGAACCTAGATTTTATCGCAAAAGCTCAAACGTAAAGATTAAAAGCTGTATTCATTGCCCAGTAAGGAATATGAGCTAATTTATAGACGTTTTTAGCATAACAAGTAATGAAGAACCA
>JBBSOP010000220.1:0-7823 GCA_038259655.1 Chroococcales cyanobacterium | reverse complement strand
GTCGTTCCTCCTCTCTACGAGACGCTACGCGCTAAGCGCAGCTATGCCGTAGGCTTTACGTAATGCCAGGCTTCTGGAGCGATCGCACAACCTAAAGCTAGATGACGAAACCAAGTACTAGGGAGAATTTTAAGACTTGTGTGTACACCGTAGCCAATAATGGAGATGGAAGTAATAAATGGGGGGGTATGGACACAGCCCATAGCTTCCGTAATGAGTGGGGTCAGCGAGTTAAATATTATGCTCAGTTGCTTGCCCAGAAGGTACAATGCGGGGTTGAAATGGTACAAGAACTACTCAGTACGTTGACGAGTGATGAAAGGTGGGGAGTGATGGTGGAGTTTGAGGAAGTTTGCCCCGATGGATTTGCTCAATTGGTGGCAGCTGCGCCCCAGTGGATGGTGTGGATGGGGTGAAAAGTTGGCTTGTGATTGGGATCGCTATATTCGCTGACACCTTCAGATGGCGCAGGTCAAATTTCTGGTTGCGTGTCTGTTGTAGGCAACTGGTAAATTTGACGCAGTTGTGAAACATTACTGGATGTATCTATCCCCTCTAAGATAGCTTCTAGCACACTTACATCTTGGATAGATTCGATTTCAGGTAATAAATTTTGACCTGACTCACCAAATTTGAGCTTTAATGCCAAGGATATACCCTTTAACAATCCCTGACGAATACCAAATCGCTCAACAGAAGTTACATACTGCATACTTTTAGATGCCTCAAAATCACGATGTTCCTGCCAAAACTCTGCCTCTAATTGGGTTGGCAGAGTCATTACCCAATCGATGAATCCGAATAAATTAATGATATCTTCTCGCCCTAAACCCTGCTCGTACAATTGACGCACCAAAGCTAGTTTCTGCTGCTTCCGTTGTAACCTATCACTGCGTGTTTGTACTGCTGCTAAATGCGCCATAACCACCGTAGCAAAGGGATTTCGATTGGCTTCTAGCTCAGGCAACCTTTGCTGATAGTCTAACAGCTTAATCACAGAAAACTGAAAATCCTAGAGCGGTAAAACTTGCTAGAGTAGATTTTTAATGATTGAAATAGGCGTAAATAGGTAAACCAAAATTTTCAATAATAACGAATTTACTAGGTTTAAGTTTTTGCTCTAGCTAGTTTTGCCACGCTAGTGAAAATCAACTTTGCAGCCAAACAACTCGTAACCAAAAGACGATGGTCGCCAGTTTGTGTTTTCGTCCCCAAGTACTGCCAAGGAGGCAACAGAACGATTGTATCGGTCAAAAATTCTGTAGTTGTACACAAACATGCGTCTAGGAAAATCGGTTTCTTCTTGGCTTTGCACTTCTACATGTACCAATACCCAAACTTCATCACCTCCGGTGCGGTAGACTTTCACCAATTTATCAGCAAGTCGCCGCCCCAGTTCGGCATCGCGCACCACCTGAGCCAGTTCTTTATCGAGAAATTCAAACCCACGGCTCCAATCAATTTCCCGGTGCGCTTGCGGGAAAAAGAACAGCATAAAATCTGCAAAATACAACTGTAGTATTTGCTTCCACGGAGAATCATATTCCGTCTGGGGATTTTCATGAGTCATACTAAAAACGCTAGCTAGAAACATTGATATAGTACGTTAATACTATAAAATCTTTTATCTAGCATTCTAAAAAGACTCCTATCCTGCGATACTTTAACTTTCACTAATCAACTGTAACAAGACTTCCGTTGACATCTTGCCACTCATATCAGTACCTTCCAATAGGCTGTCTGCCAAATCTCGCTTATGTTGATGCAATTGCACAATCTTATCTTCAATAGTATCTTTTGCTACTAAACGATAAATAGTCACAGGACGTTGTTGCCCAATGCGATGGGCGCGGTCTGAGGCTTGATCTTCCACTGCGGGATTCCACCAAGGGTCTGTATGAATGACATAATCAGCCGCAGTCAGATTGAGTCCTGTACCTCCCGCCTTGAGACTAATAAGAAATACATCCCCTGAACCACTTTGGAAAGCATCCACCCGTTTTTTGCGCTCTGCCACTGAGGTACTGCCATCTAGATATTGATAATTAATACCTTGCTGCTCCAGGTAATCTCTGATAATGTGCAAATGGTCAACAAACTGACTAAACACCAATGCTTTATGGTGATTTTCCAGAAGTTCACCCAACACTTCACCAAAAAGTTGCAACTTGGAACTGGGTAACTCAGTGTCAGGCATAACCAAACTCGGATTACAGCAAGCGCGACGTAATTTCATAATCTCAGCCAAAACTTGCAAATGTTTCTTTCCTGCCTCTGCATCAGTTTCGGTAAGTTTAGATATTGCTTGACGGCGCAATGCTTCGTAGAATGCCGTTTCCTCTCGACTCAATTCTACATGAAGCAGAATTTCAGTACGCTCAGGTAATTCTTCTAACACCTGATTTTTTATGCGCCGCAACAAAAATGGTTGAATTAGTTTTTTGAGTTTATTACGTGCAAGTTTATCTTGAAATTTCTCAATGGGGATAGCAAAGCGTTGATTGAAGCTTTCAAAAGAACCCAATAACCCAGGATTAATAAAACGGAACAAATTCCACAATTCACCGAGATGATTTTCAATCGGAGTCCCTGTAGTAATCAGTTTAAAACCAGATTGCAGGTTCATCGCTGCCTGAGAACGTTTAGTAGTCATATTTTTGATTGCCTGGGCTTCATCCAGCACAATCGTTTGCCACTGAACAACAGAGAGCATTTGAGCTACTTCTTCCTGCTGCAATAAACCATAACTGCACACCAACATATCCAATGGTTGTAATTCATCCAGTAATTTTTGGCGGTTAGCGCCTCCAAATTGAACAATATTCAGAGTTGGGGCGAACTTCTGCGCTTCACTTATCCAATTCATGCACACAGAAGTTGGGGCAATAATGAGGGTTGGGCCCTCATGGGCACGTTTCAATATGACAGCCAATGCCTGCACGGTCTTACCCAGTCCCATTTGGTCTGCCAAACAAGCTCCCACACCCCAATGTGCCAAACGCGCCAGCCAACAAAAGCCATCCATCTGATAGTCACGTAGTTCTGCTTGAAATGTTGACGGTAGTTCTGGTTGGAGATTCTGTACTTCCTTGAGGCGTTTGATATGTTCCTTCCAGTGTTTATCGGCTTTTACCTTACCTACCTCATCAACAAAATCTTCTAATCCTAATGTGGCCAAGGGGTGAAAACGGATACCTTTACTATGTTTTTCCGAAAACATCCGCAGTTCATCCAGGCGTTTGCGAAATGCTTGAGTTAAAGCCAGAAATTGACCATCACCAAGGGGAATAAACCGACTGGGGGTTTTCTCCAATAGTTCTAGTAGTTGCTGCATATCCAGCACTAAATCGTCATTCAATTTCAATTCACCAGTGGCTGCAAACCAGTCCTGCTGACGTTGAATTGATAAATTAAAGTCTTTCAAGTCCGCATTGTGACTGACACGCAGTTTTTCTCCTTGTGGCCATTCTATGACTACGTTACTTCCCAATCCTTGCAGTTCTAACAGCAATTCTAAACAGTCCTCTGGGTCAACAATAACCCATTCACCATTTTGTTCTTCAGTTTGCGTCAATGTAGGGCAGGCTGCTATAGCGGCTTTGGCAAGTTGCTTTTCTTCAGATAGATTTCGTTTGGTTTGCAGACGTTTACCATCAATCTCGGCAATTACTGTTTCGCCACCTGTACCAGGACGGTAGTAGGGGCCACCTTGGGCAAAGGGACGCGACAAAAGCGTAACTTTCAAGCCGACATTGGCGGGTAAGAGGTGAATATGAGGTAAAGTCTGAGCGGGTACGAATTCTGCTCCTTCTAGTCCACCACCAATGTCAGAATGGACAGTAACGATACCAGAAACAGCATTTATAGCTGCTAAAACTTGTTTGGAGGCGATCGCAGGTACATTTAATTTATTGTCTTTACCGATAATCTCGGCTATGCGGCGGTGTTCGGCAGTAATTTCAATGACTTTGATACGGGTTGGGGTTTCTTTAATATTTAAAATATTCTGTGATTGAGTTATTTTGGGAGAAAATTCCAAAGTCAGACGATCTTGTTTGCTTTTTTTAACCAGCAGTTCTGGTTCTCCCTTGACGATTTCTACACGAATATTGGGCGTATCTTCCCAAAAAACTAACGGGTGTCCAATTAAGGCACAGATGGCTTTTTCACTAAAGGTATAATCGACTTTGCCGTAATAAGAGCCATCATTATATGTCTCAATACAACTACATACCCGCATATCCTGTGGTGTGACGTAATCAAACTCAGACAACCCGCTGCTCAGACGCTTGAGAGCTATGGGACGACCTTTACTCCATTCTCCTTTGGCATTCACTTTTTGGTCCCGTGGTTGCAAGACACACTTGCTGGGATAGAAGGTAATGAACCAGGCTAGACGCAGTTGTGGCTCTGTTTTTACAGCTACTTGTGGTTTTTTTTGGAGATTGGCTAGGGCATTTAGGCACATTTCCCAAGCTTCTTGGGGTCGAATTAGATCTACTATCGTTTGGATGCCACTATCTTCTCGCAGTGTTGCTGCTTGTTGAGCATAGTTACTGCTTGGTTTAAGCCGCGATAACAGTTCTGCACTTTCCATTGCCAGCCAGTGATGACCACTGGCAAGCGATCGCCGATATAATGGCTCTAATAAATTAGGTAAGCTTTTTTTAGCATTCTCAGCATCCATCCAATACAGGCATAGTGAACAAAACAGTGTTTGTAAGCTATTTTCTTCTTCCACCGAAGAAATGTGGGCGCTGACTACAAGTTCTTTTTGTGTAATATCACCCTGCTGGACTTGCAGTACCATTTTCAATCTGGCATAAATAAACGTCAGCCAATGATCTGATTGGCGGGAAATCAGACTGGCGTACTCTTCTGCTTCCCGAAGACGTTGCACTGAACCATCTTTTAACAGTGCTAGGACAAAAAATAGCCCACTTATTGTATTAAAGAATACCTGCCGTTTGCCTGTAGCTTTTTTCAGGGCTTTGAGGGCATTTGTATAGTAAGTGATTGCTTGCTCGTTTTCACCCCGCAGAAAACTTAGCCAGCCCCGAAAGACAGAAGCTTTATCTTGATAGTCATCAGATATACGCTCTAAACTCTGTTGTGCTTCTTGACTACAACCCCGTAGCAGTAGTTGCTCTGTCAAAATCAGGTGCAGATAATCTGAGCAATGTTTGCCAGATGTAGAACATTCTTCTTCAAGCAGTGTAAACGCATCTTCAGACGCGAACAATTTTAATGCTGAATTGAGAAGGATACTGGATATGCAACTTTCATATAACCCTTGTGGTAGGGTGTTTACCCAATCTGCGTCAAACGGGTTATTGCATATCTGCTCGAAAATACTGTGTATTGCTAGTTTTTCTTCACTATCAGCATACTTCTGGTAATCTTCAATTTGCTTATTAATAAAATTAGGGTCTTGGCGGTAGAGTCCTATACGTATTTCTCTAATACACTGGCGTAAGCTGTAGAATATCCGAGATTTATGTTGCCAATGAGTACGTATGGGTAACTTTGACTCCACTGCTGTGACTAGTATTTCCAAGCGCCCATTTTCTACAGCATGACGAGTAGCAATTTCTACCAGTAGCGGATGGCATTCATAACCTTGCCTGTTTTCCTTAACTAGCAACCCTGCTGCTAGTAATTTATCGATTTGCGGACTGAGGGTTTTTGTATTAAAAGGTTTATTATTTTCATCTAATGCTCCAGTTTCACTGAGACAACTTTGGAATGAATTTTTGTCTATTGGTGCATAAATCACCGAGAACAACTGGATGAGCTTTTGTACAAATGGGGGTAACTTGAAGTATTTCTGGGCTAGTTGTTCTTGTAGTTTTGTAGTATAAGTTGCCAAATTAGTCATACTATTTGTTCAGTTCTTAAAATAATGCCATTAATTTACCCATTTTTCTATAGTGTTTTGGCAAGGGTAAACCTGCATGGTTGCAGTTTAAAGATTTATTTTAACTGAGCAAGCGCATAAGCTAAACATCGGCGAGTTCCACCAAAACGAATATACTCTCACGAAGAATACTGCCGTCTCAAATCTTCTCTTTCATAAATCTTAGAGTAAATTGTTAATTTTTTTGATTCAGAAAACTCGCCCGCACGAAAGCAATAGTGCTTTCCCAAGAAACTGTTTGATTAAGCAAATACTGGCTGAATATCGCTTTAATATTTATTAGTTCCTCTTGCGTCATTCTCTGAGAAAGATGGTCTATATAACTCGGTCGATTATTACTGCTAGTAAACAAACGCTTGAAAAAAGCACTACTAATATGCATTTGTGCTGAATTTTGCTCACTAATCACTTCTACTACCAACCCTGCTTTTTCAAAAGCATTGCGTAAATCATCAGCATCCCAGTTAGTCATTGGGTCTGATTGCTCGGCGTAGATAGCTTCTTCCGCTACGACTAATCGCTTGTATAATTTGGTATCCAACCAGTCCGGTTCGAGCAAGCGATAAAACCTTTGAGTATGGCGCGGTACTGTCTCTGCTAATACAATTTTTCCTGAGTGAAGTATCAATTTAGCTAAAACTTTGGCTGCGATCGCTTTGTCTGGTTCTGATATCAGTGCATTACGTCCGATAATACAATCAAACTGCACATCTGGTGCTTGAGAAGCTAAAACATTAGATAGCTCACTTATTGATGTAGTTAAAATTACTGGACGCATCATTTCTGGAAGTGCTATTGTTTGTTCACCTAAAGTATTGGCTTCAGCATTAGTGCGAACACAGGTATAAACTCCACCTTCTGGAACTTGCCGTATTGCTTCCCAAGTCAACAAACCACTGGCAGCATTTATATCTAGCACCAAATGATGACGTTGCAATTGAGCTAAATCAAAAATACGTTCACGTACCGTTGCTAATTGTGTGCCTACCTGAGAAAGCGTGCGTTGCAACCAGCGCTCACTAGCTCTATCAGTAGTTCCGTATGTCAATATTTCTAGGGGAGCAACACCTATACCTTCTAATAGTGCTGCCAGTTGAGCTTCCCGACGGCGTGTTACCTGTGTACTAATTTCTTTTTCTCTACCTTGTTCTGATGGTTGGTAAAACACTTGTCCTTGCAAACTCGCAGGTAAATATTGCTGTGCTACCCAATGGTCACGGTAAGCATGAGGATACAAGTAACCTGCTCCATGTCCAAAACCTTTTTTATCACGACTAGCATCTTTTAAATGAGTGGGAACTTCTGCTTGTTTTTCCTGCTCAACCGCAGTTAAAGCATCAAAAAATCCCATTACACTGTTGGATTTTGGTGTTGTTGCTAAATAAAGTGCTGCCTGTGCTAAATGATAACGTCCTTCAGGCATCCCCACACGATCAAAAGCTTCAGCACAAGCGTTAACAAGCACTACAGCATTAGGGTCAGCCAGTCCTATATCTTCACTAGCGAGAATTAACATCCGCCGAAAGATAAAGCGTGGGTCTTCACCAGCGTAGACCATTTTCGCCAGCCAGTATAAGGCTGCATCTGGGTCAGAACCTCGTAAGCTTTTGATAAACGCACTGATAGTATCAAAATGAACATCGCCTTCTTTGTCATACAAAACAGCGCGTTGTTGAATAGATTCTTCTGCCACTGCCAGTGTGATTTCAATTACTCCATTGACATTGGCTGGCGTTGTCTCCACTGCTAATTCCAGGGCATTCAGTAAGGGACTTCCAAAGAATAAATCATTCCAAGAAAAACAAGAGACAGGATCTCTCAAGAATGATAATCATTTTAAGGGAGAAAAGGGGTTGCCCTCGGCAACCCCTTTTCTCCCTCTTATCTATGCATGAAGAATCTATAC
>JBBSOP010000219.1:0-7855 GCA_038259655.1 Chroococcales cyanobacterium | reverse complement strand
TGCGATCGCGGTTTATCACCGACTAATTGGCAAAAAGCGCAATTCCCCTCAGAATTTCATCAAAAAATTTCTGTGTTACATGATGGAGTGGATACAGAATACTTTAAACCGAATCCAGGAGCTAAATTAATATTGCCCAACCTGGATTTATCGGGTGTCGATGAAATTGTCACTTATGTAGCACGAGGGATGGAGCCTTACCGTGGTTTTCCCCAATTTATGGAAACTCTTGCTTATGTGCAGGAGCGCCGACCTAATTGCCATGTAGTAATTGTAGGATCAGATAGAGTTTGTTACGGTAAATCGTTACCAAACGGACTTACTTACAAAGACTTGATGTTAAAAAAAATCCCGCTGGATTTATCACGGGTTCACTTCACTGGTTCTTTGCCTTATGGACAATATTTGCAAGTAATTCAAGCATCATTGGTACATGTTTATTTAACCAGACCCTTTGTACTTTCTTGGTCGATGATTGAGGCTATGTCTACAGGATGCTTGGTACTTGGTTCTGATACAGGACCCGTGACTGAAGTTATCAAAGATGGCGAAAACGGTCTACTAGTTGATTTCTTCTCACCACAAAAGATTGCAGACCGCATTGATGAAGTCTTCAATCATCCGACACGTATGGCAGAAATTCGCGCCAATGCTCGGAAAACTGTATTAGAACGTTACTCTTTAGCTAACTTACTACCCCAACACCTTCAACTGATTAAAGATATTGCCTCTTAGTCCTTCTCTGCGCCTCCGCGCCTCTGCGTGAGATAAAATACACCATGAAAGCAATACATAATTGCGGCAAATGCTCAAGCAGCTTTGGCAGTGGCTTAAGAAGGGAAGAGAAACGAACCACAGAGACGCAGAGGACGCAGAGGACGCAGAGAAAAGAGAAACAAATAATCAAAATGATGCTGATGAATTGGACGCAGAGGCTTGGTTTAATCAAGGTGTGGCGCTGGCTAATTTAGGATTACATGAACAAGCGATCGCATTCTTCGATGATGCTATTAAAATCAAACCTGATTTCTACGATGCTTGGCGGAATCGTGGCGTGGCATTGCTTCAGTTAGGGCGATATGGAGAAGCAAACGCATCCTTTAACACAGCTTTCAATCAAATTTCAAAATTCCAAATCAAACCCGATGACTACAAAGCTTGGTTCAACAGGGGTGTGGCGCTGGCTAATTTAAGACAATTTGAACAAGCGATCGCATCTTGGGATAATGCCGTCAAACTTAAACCCGACTTACACGAAGCTTGGTACAACCGGGGTGTTGCGCTGGCTAATTTAGGGCAATGGGAAGAGGCACTTGTATCATATAATAATGCCATCAAATTCAAATCCGACGACCACGAAATTTGGATTAGCCGGGGTAATGCGCTGGGTAATTTAGGGCAGCATAAAGAAGCGATCATATCCTACGATAACGCCCTCAAAATTAAACCTGACGACTACACAGTTTGGAACAATCGAGGTTTAGCGCTGGATTACTTAAAGCAATGGAAAGAGGCAATCGAATCCTACAAAAATGCCCTTAAAATTGAATCTGACGACGACCCAGTTTGGTACAATCAGGGTGTGGTACTGGGTAAATTAGGGCAACATAAAGAGGCGATCGCATCTTTTGACAAAGCACTAGAAATCAAACCCGACTTACACGAAGCTTGGTACAGTCGAGGTTATGCACTGAGTAATTTAGAACAACATAAAGAGGCTATTACATCCTACGATAAAACTCTCAAAATTAAACCCGATTTCCATGAAGCCTGGTTCAAACGGGGTGTAGCGCTGGGTAATTTAGGGCAACACAAAGAAGCGATCATATCCTACGATAACGTTCTCAAATTCAAACCCGACTACCAAGAAGCATGGTACAATCGGGGTGTTACGCTGAGTGATTTAGGATTAGATGAACAAGCGATCGCATCTTGGGATAATGCTCTTAGAATTAAACCCAACTTATATGAAGCTTGGTACAATCGCGGTGTGGCGCTGAAGAATTTAGCGCAATTTGAACAAGCGATCGCATCTTATGATAACGCTCTGATAATTAAACCCGACTTACACCAAGCTTGGATTAACCGGGGTATTGCAGCACTTAACGTAACTGGAGAGAGGACAGATTTCACTTTCACATTTACCTTAACTAATACAGCATCTAACCTTGCTTTAAAATTTAACAATCCTGATTTAAACAAGCGCGGCTATGAGGGAGAATTAGCAAGCTATGAAGAAGGGTTAAACCATTGTCACCAAGACACCCACCCAGAAGGTTGGGGAGAATTACATCGGGCGATAGGTAATGCTCATTACTACCGAGGGCGAGGTAATTATAACGATAGCTATTTTTGGCGTAAAGCTATTAACAGTTACAAAACGGCACTGCAAACTCTCACAGCAACAAATTTTCCTGAGTTGCATTTGGAAGTTTTGCAAGACTTAATTCGCGTCCAGTTGGATTTGGGCGAAACAGTCGAAGCTACAGAACTCCAGCGCCAGGGTACTGATTTGTTGCGGCGCTTATTAAATGAACCAAATCGCCCCGATCACAGTAAAAAACAACTAGCTTTAAAATTTGCCTGGATTCAGCAGTTAACTGTTGATTTAGCCGTGCAGTCTGGAGACTTACTGCAAGCGATTGAATTAGCAGAAGAGGGTAAAAATACTTGCTTGCGTTGGCTTTTAGATGGATGGAGTGATGAAATTTCTTTTGTCAGTTATTCAGAAATTCAACAACTGCTAAATTCCTCAACTGCTATTGTTTATTGGCATCTCAGTTCTTACGCCCTACACACTTTCATCCTCAAACATAACGCGCGATCGCCGATTATCTTAGAAGAAACTGGGTTTATCAATCAGGCGCAACGCTTACGCGATTTTGAAGACTGGGTGAAAAATTGGAATGAACAATACGCCGGCGATCGCAAAGGCAAAGATAAGCAAGGTGAACAAGATAGAACATGGCGCGATAATTTACCAGAAATGCTTCGCAACCTGAGTAATATTCTCGATATCAACACTACTGTCTCTGCAATTGCTGACATTACACAGCTGATTCTGATTCCTCACCGCGACTTGCACCGTTTACCTCTCCATGCATTATTTCCACCTCAATTCACCATCACTTATTTACCCAGTGCAAAAATTGGCTTGATTCCTGTTGAAAAAAGAAAGTATAAGCAGCAAAATTTACTGAGTATAGAACATCCCAACAGTACAGGCTATCCCTCATTGGAGTTCGCCCAAATTGAATCGCAAGCCATCAGCCGGATGTTTCCTAACCCTACTCGCATCCGTTCTGAGGAAGTAACAAACGCAGATGTGATTAGTACTTTGCCCCAAGGCTACAATATTTTTCACTTTACAGGGCATGGTGCATATAACTTCCACAATCCGGTTTTATCTTTTTTGGCGTTAGCTGATGAAGATAAGCTAACTCTGGCAGATATCCGCAACTTTGATTTGCGAAGTTATCAACTCGTCAGCCTTGCAGCTTGCGAAACTGCAATTACAGGTAATCACACCATCACTACAGAATATGTGGGACTCACCAGTGGCTTTATGAGTTGCGGTGTGGCTCATGTTGTCAGTACCCTATGGACTGTGGAATCAGAAGCTAGTGCTTTGGTAATGATTCGGTTTTATCAACTGTTGCAACAAGGCAAATTAGAGGCGATGGCTTTAGCTGAAGCTATGCAATGGTTGCGTGAGGTGACAAATACACAACTGGCAGAATGGTATACAGATCAAATGAACACAGAAGAAGATATTTTAGTTCGTCGTTTTTGGTCACGCCATTTAAATAACCTTAAGAATGACCCAGAACCTAGTAAACAACCCTATAATCACCCTTACTTCTGGGCAGCTTTTACCATTACTGGCAATTTTTCATCATGCAACCAATCGCAGCAGCTGAACTAAAAGCCTTTATTCTCGCACTCTACCAGCTTGACTCACCATTACCAGCTCATATTCAGGTGAAACTAAAGACAATTAATATTCCTGAGGATATTAATCAACTATACGCGATCGCTATCAGTCACCCTCCCCTAGAAGCAGCCTACGCACGAGTATATGACAATGTGGATGCGATCGCTAAATTCCGCAGTAAAGGCATTGAAAGTTTGCCTCAATATAAACCAGATTCCATAAATACAGAAATTGACAACGCTTCTAGAGAAATTGAAGATCAGTTAGTCAAATTTGACCAAGAAGTTAATCAAAATAAATTAGCAGTAATAGCCCAGCAAATTTTTCAGGCGTTAAATCCTGTGAAAACAGCGAAAGAAGTCATTCACACCATTCTTTCCTTATGAATCACAATTATCAGTTGATTTATCCAACCCTCGATTTATTTCTCTATGACCTTAAAGCAGGTTTGGGAGATGATGAAGAAAAAATTAAACAAAATCTTCAAGTCTTTTGGCAAAAAGTTTATGGTAGTCAGTTAGATCATCAAAAGCTTGAAGAACTCGCCCAAGCTGAAACAGATAGTTACGATTATATTGAATTACTGGGTCATAAAAAAGCCGAAATTTTTCCTGATCCTTTGAATGGTTATTATTATCCTGTGCTACTTGGAGACACTTACGCACTCCAAGTAGAGTGTACAGCCAACTATATACCCGATTATAAATACTCTCCAAAATCAATTGATTGTTTACAAAAATTACAAACAGAAATTCTTGCTAAAATCAATCACCAAAACGGTAAACTTGGTCAAACTTGGTTAATTTGGGGTCAGTTAGCTACAGATAATCAAGACTCCCAAGCCATAGCGCAAGAATGTTTTGCCCAATTAAAATTACATCCGCAGCAAAATTGGCAAAATGATTTTATCGGTCAAGGTAAGTTTTTTAGTGCAACTATATTTGAACTGCAACGACTTCCTGCAAAAGCACAAAACTTGAATGATAGTTATCATCTATTAATCTGTTTATTTCCCGATCAAATTAAAACCGATGCAGTTAGAGAAATTAGTAGCAAGTTATCTCCTCAATTAATCCAACTTTTAAGATACCGCCATAAAATCTCTTGGGCTAATTCTCAAAGTCGGGAAATTAAAGATAATTTAGAACAAGCAGCTAAACGAGCAAAAGCTATTGTGAATAATCTGAATGCTAACTTGAAAAAACCAGATATTCAAATTAATCAATTAGAAAGTTTTCTCAAAAATACACCAGAAATATTATTAAACTATACTAATAATTTAGCATATTTAGATGACAAAAGACGCACCATAGATGTCAATATTAATAATTATCAAAAACGTTACCAAGAACTTCTGAAGTTAGATAGTAATAGCGATTGGGAATTTTTACAAATATTCAGTAACTATGCTCAAGAAAAGCTTTTAGTACAAATCGAAACTGACCAAGCTAACTTCAGCCCTGGTTTAACATTAATGGAAAATTACATCAAGACTATACAAGGTATTATCGATATTGAGCGAACTAAAAGCGATCGCAATTTAGAAAACCTGATCGGTAGTGTCGGTATCGGGCTAGCAATCAGCCAAATCGCATCTTCAGTATTGGTAAGTCAATATCCACCAAAACAAGAAACACCATTTTTCCTTACAGCAACCTTTGGCGGTAGCGTTGTCGCTGGAGTGCTTACCAGTATAATAGCCTGGATATTATTTAAAAAGATTCTCCGCTAAATTCCTTTGCGTCCTCCGTGTCTCTGCGGTTCGATATTCATCACCATGCCTACCCAACCTACAATTCAAAGCATATACACCGATGGCGCTTGCACCGGCAATCCTGGCCCTGGCGGTTGGGGTGTCGTCGTCTATTTTAACGATGGCTCAATTCACGAAATGGGCGATGCTGCTAGCTATACAACTAATAATAAAATGGAGATGCAAGCAGCGATCGCCGCTTTACAATTCCTCAACGCATCTAAACAAATTCAACCCATCACTCTGCATACCGATAGCGAATACCTAATTAACTGCGTCACAAAATGGGTAAAAGGCTGGAAAAAGAAAGGCTGGAAAAAAGCAGACGGCAAGCCAGTGCAAAATCAAGACCTTTTGGAAATTCTCGATGAGCTTAATACCCAGCAAGTCAATTGGCAACACGTCCGGGGACATTCTGGTAACATAGGTAACGAACGTTGTGATGTGATTGCTCGCTCCTTTGCTAACGGTCAAATCCCCTCTCTACAACAACTATCACCAACAAATCATTACAAATCTTTATCTTCTGAAAGTGAACTAAATGTAGCAAAAATATCTGAATATAACGCCAACTCTACAATACTTAATAAAGAAAACAGTCCTTCTGCATCATATATAACTGTTATGGAAACATCTACCGCACATACTGCGGCTATAACTGAAGAACAAGCGCCTGAAATGAGAGTTGAAAAACTCCGCAACTTGGTTGAAACTCTGCGTATCGCTGATGAAATAGCAGAAAATGGCTATT
Organism: Chroococcales cyanobacterium; assembly: GCA_038259655.1. Lineage (GTDB taxonomy): Bacteria > Cyanobacteriota > Cyanobacteriia > Cyanobacteriales > Nostocaceae > Halotia. The sequence continues at coordinate 1,417 of JBBSOP010000219.1, read as the reverse complement.
TAATCACCAGTTCCGAGCTAGCAGATTTGATGGATGTCCACGCCAGCGCTGTTACTAGTCGAGGAGATCAGTGGCGTTGGCGTAATTGGATCGTGTCACGAGTTAGACGTGAAGGTAATCAAATTCTTTGGGAATTAGAACGGGGCGATCGCTTAGGCAATGAAAATGAAGAATAATATTATATTCGCTTATATTTATTATTCCGGGAATCTATGCAAAAACATTAAAACCCTCTTTCCCCCTGCTCCCTGCTCCCTGCTCCCTGCTCCCTATTGTATTTCCGTCCCCGCCACTCCTTCGGTGTATGGAATGCAGATAAGAAAATTCGCAGCACTGCTATGGGGTCAGCTAAAGGAGAAAGCCAAAATAACCAGCTTCCTTTAGCGCTGGTGCGATCGTAGGAAGGAGCGATCGCCAATAGCATAGCAAAGCGAATCACCAGCAAGAATGTATTCAGTCCCAATAAAAAAAGCAGGGGAGGCAGCACTTCGGCTACGGTTACTGAGCGAAGTCGAAGGACGCTCAGTGACCAGGGAGGCAGGGAAAGAAAAGATAAATAACTGAGTATAATCAGAAGGGGTAGACCTTGAACTGCTGAGAGTAGCCATAAATCTCCCCAGACTTGAGCAGATGAAGAAGCATCTTTAAGATCTAGACTGCGCCCCCATTCCTTCCAAGTTTCCATAGCTCCTTCATACATTCGCACCTTCAATACTTTTGCACCATCTAAAAAGCCCACCCTAAAGCCTTGGGTTGCAATATACCGCGCTAAGGTGACATCATCGCAAAAAGAACCCCTGGCGCTGGTGTAACCACCCACAGCAGCTAAAACAGAACGACGGCATAAAAAACACTGCCCATTTGCCATTACCCTCTCTGGCTGTTCAGCTTTGATCCCAGCGGGGTCAAATCGATAGAGCAAGGTCATCAACAACGCCGGTTGTAACCAAGATTCTCCAGGATACTTGAGAATAAATTGGGGTGAGAGGGAAACCAAATCATATTCTTGGATTTGGGCGGTATTGACCAAACTCGCAACTAAACCTGGATGCGGTTGGGTGTCAGCATCCATTCCCAAAAACCATTGACTTTTCTCGGAGCTATGTAAAAAGCCACTATGCAATGCCCAAGGACGACCCACCCAACCATCGGGTAAAGGATCATCTGTAATTAGGCGAAAGCGGGGATCTTTTTGCTGTGCGGCTTTTACCAAGTCGGGAGTGCCATCTTGAGAGTTACTGTCTACAACGATAATTTCTCGAACTTCATAACTTTGTCTGCTCAAACCAGCCAATAGAGGACTAATGCGAAGAGCCTCGTTGAGCGTGGGTACAACGACACTAACACTACCCAAAAGCTCTGGTGTTGGCTGTTGGGGTTGAATAGGCGGATGCCGTCTTGGCCCTTTAATTAGGCG
>JBBSOP010000218.1:0-7858 GCA_038259655.1 Chroococcales cyanobacterium | reverse complement strand
TTAATATCTTCAACTTCAATTTGCTCGTAACTTAAATAAAGTTCTTGAGCATCTCTTACTCCCCGGCGTTTTGTCGATTCGGGATCTAAAGTATAGACTTCGACTTTCCCCGGAAATAGTTGCTTGAGTCCTTTGACTGTGCTGACGTTCTTACCTTCTGCGACTGCTTCCCAGCCATACTCGGAGTGCATGTCAAAAATCAAGTTAACAGCTGCATTTTTGCGAATTACACCAGCTAAAAGTAACCGTGTCAAAAAAGATTTGCCAGTACCAGATTTACCAAAAACGCCATTACTACGTTCGACAAAGCGGTTTAAATCGATACAGACTGGGACATCCATATCTAGCGGTTTACCGATAGAAAAGTTGCGCCTTTGAGGATCATCTTCCCAACCGAAGACTCGACGAAAATCGTCTACGTTGGCTTCGTAAACTTGGCTAAAGTGGCTGGGAATAGTTTTAACTGGCAATAATTCCATCGTGGTACTGGTTTGGGGTTGAAAGGATGCCAAACCTGTAGTTGATGGTAAAAAGGGATTAGTCGATTTGCCATTTGTAGACGAGAGGGATTCATCAGATTCGGGAGTGAACATCAACATCGGTGCGAGGTTGATAGTTCCATAAGTACCGCTTCCGGCTAAAACATCTCGTAAAAAAGTGTCTTCCCAACTGGGGGGATTAGCAATAATGCGGGCGTTAGCAGTTCCCAGCGCCACATCTGTCAGCATACAGAAAAAACGCGATCGCATCCCCTGCACAACTAAAAACTTACCCACCCGCATATCTTCAACAGAAATATCGGGGTGCAATCGCACTTCTAATCCCCCAGTCAGAGAACCTTCGATTACCGAACCTAATGGTTGTGCAGCATTCATTTGGTTAGTCAATAGTCATGAGTTAATAGTCATTAGTCAATAGTTAAATTTTCCTTGAAGGGGCTAGGGACTAGGGACTAGGGACTAGAATAGTGTATTTCATCCCTATTAAAACTGCTAGATCATCTAATCAATTTGAATTGCAGTGGGGGCGCTTCCAGATCCATGTGTAGGGATTAGTGGTTTGCGAAATTGGGTATAAAGGCGATCGCGCCAGGTGAAGAATAGTTCATAATCAGGATTATGTGCCAAGGCAGGAACTCCTTTACCTCTGATTGATGCTGGTAAATCTAGATATGGCCCTTCGGGGAACTTCAATATCATTGATAAACCTGCTACTGCCAAGTCAGCTAAAGTCGGTTCATCCCCGGTTAAATAGGGGCTATTTGTCAATAATAAAGTTAGTGCTTCTAAGTCTTGCTTTAAGTCAGCGATCGCTGATTTAATTGCATCTGGACTATAACCTACACCAAATCCTAAAACTGTGAGCAAATCACTGGGTACTCCACCTACTAGAGTTTTGAAGACATCTGGTGTCGAGGTGGGTAATAAGGACTTGCGAAAATTTTGATCTTGACTAATTGCAGAAAATAAAGCTTTCCTACCTTTAATGCCTATTGATTCATCTGCCCATTCTTCTATCAATAAACATAAACCCTTTTGCTTTGGGTCTTTTGGTATCAATGGGCGCTCTGGATATTTTAAGTCTAAATACTTAGCTATTTCTGTGGAATCAGCAATATATTTATTACCATCCTTCAATACTGGCACTTGTTTTTGACCAGTTAGTCGGAATAATTCTACTTGTCCAATTCCAGGTGTAACCTCTATTTTTCGATAATCCAGCCCTTTAAAATCTAGAATTAGGCGCACCTTTTCCGAATATTGAGATAGTTCCCATTGGTATAATTCCAACATATTGATACCTGATAAGTAATTGTTCAATCAACTTTATCATTGTATCTTTAGTTCCAGCTATTTTCCGAGTCAAGCAATCGATTTATTACCAAAATAATTGACAGAAAAATCTATATTTTTGGTGTTTTAGTGATTTTATCGAAAAACTTATACTTTATTTAATGAGAATATCAACTAATTCAGTTAATTGACTATACAGGCATACATTAACTTAACTGATTAATTTTTCAGTATTGCTAGTCGAGTTTGTTTCCATTGCTTCTAGCATACTGATTTTAGGATTTTTTAAATTTACCTAGTTTAATCTGAGCATCTAGGAACTTTTTGACCATCAGCCTACGTCTCATATACGTTAGCACCTTTTGATATATATGCAATTATCTCAAAGATAAGTAGCTAATTTAACAATTTTACTGTGAGTTATTTTTAACTTGTAGTTATGTTCTCCAGTAACTTGCATTTTCTGAGGATTAGTCTGGCATGAGGAAAGATAAAAATTATGTGGCAAACAATGGTTCGCTCAAGCACAAGAGTAAATTTGATCAATTGACATGACCTAGATGTTAAAGAACCGTGATCAGAGAATCTTATCAGTGCAACATATTTTTGCTCAAAAATCTTACTTCTATGGTTAGATTTTGTGCGTAGCAAAATGTTATAAGTCTTTATGTAACTTGTGTAAAATCAAAACAAACAAAATTTATGAAGGCAAATTACAGCAAATTGCTGAGCAACTTGGCAAGTGTAGTGGGAGTAGCGGGCGTTAGTCTGCTGATAACTTTGCCATCTAAAGCAAAAGAGGCAACAAATCCTCACCCCAGTATTTTTAATGAAACTCCTTATACCCAAATTCAAGTTGAGCCTGTTTCAGAACTAACCAAAGAAAGCACCAAAAGCAAAAAGCAAATAGCGCAGGGTGGAGGAAACAGCCCCCTAAATCCTCGCCCCAGTATTTTTGATGAGCCTCCTTATAACCGTGGTAGTCAGACTACACCTAGTGAAACTGCACCTACCCCACCAACTACTACCCCAGAAGAAACACCTACTACACCCCCAACTGAAGTACCAACAACTGAAACTCCTACCAAAGATAAGAACTTGGTAGCGATCGCAGCGTCAAACGGTTCCTTTACAATGTTAACCAAGGCATTAAAAGCAGCGGGATTGACAGAGACTCTGCAAGGTAAAGAAGACTTCACAATTTTTGCACCTACTGACGCTGCCTTTGCTAAATTGCCACAAGACGCTGTGCGAGATTTGTTGAAGCCAGAAAATAAAGAAGTACTAGTTAAACTTTTAACTTACCATGTTGTGCGTGGTAAGGTATTATCCACCGATTTAAAATCTGGCGAAGTGAAAAGCATTGAAGGTGGAGCCATCAACGTCAAAGTTGATCCTACTACTGGCGTGGTTGTCAATGATGCCAAAGTGGTGAAGGCAGATATCACAGGTAGCAACGGTGTAATCCATGCGATTGATCAGGTGATGTTACCTCCTGACTTGTAGGATGACAGGGTTAATTACATCTGGAATAAAAATCAATTAAAAATCATAATTTACCCGTTCAAATCTCACATCTGAACGGGTTTTTCGTATCATAGAATAAAAGTAAACAAGCTAAATCTTCAGTCAACCTTGGAAGATTTTCCAGATAAACGAACAGAAAACAACAAACGTTATCAAGTGAGCAATGCAGCTAGGGAACGCATTTTCAGTATTTTTTACTATTGTTCACCCCAAGAGCATAAACAGCTAGAGGCTAGCTGGGATTTAGTGCGATCATAATTTTTATAGATAAGTTCTGATATTGAATCGCTCATCTGCTTTTGTAAACGCTGGCGGTTATCATTATGTTTCAATACGGGACAGACATTGTTCTTGGTTTTCTGGAATGTGCTGGGTAACTGTGGTAGTCATTTTTGCAAATAAAAATGTTGCGATCGCTACCGATTTTACAGGTTAGCGCTTAGGATGGCAATGTATTTTTTGACAGTATAAATATGCCACAGCTTTTTTACGTAAATCCAGCAATAGGCAGTGATACTAATGCTGGTAATCAACAAGCCCCATTTAAAACAATCACTCAAGCCCTCAAGGTTGCCACAAGCGACACCAAGATTCAACTTGCAGATGGTAATTACAACGCCGCTAGTGGTGAAGTTTTTCCTCTAACAGTTGCGTCTGGTGTAATGGTAGTTGGTAACGAAACTAACAAAGGTAGGAGTATTTTGATTGAAGGCAGTGGTAGCTACCTCAGCCGCACTTTTGCCGGTCAAAATGTCACCTTAGTTTTGCAAGATAACGCCGAACTGCGGGGAGTGACAGTCACTAATCTAGCGAGTCGGGGTAGTGGTGTCTGGGTGGAATCAACATCTCCGACTGTGACTAATTGCACTTTTACTCAATGCAAACGTGAAGGAGTCTTTACTACAGGCGATGCTAACCCAATTATTTTGGGTAATGTGTTCAGCGAAAATGCTGCCAATGGGATTGCGATCGCTAAAAATTCTCAAGGTAAAATTCAAGGTAATACTTGCTATAAAACAGGTTATGGTATTGCCATTAGTGATACAGCATCACCCACACTAATAGATAATAAAATTTCCGAAAATCGTTCTGGAATAATCATTTCTGGTAGTGCGCGTCCTGTACTGCGTAATAATCTTAGTGAGAATAACGCTGATGATGGTCTGACAATCATTGCCAGTGCATTACCAGACATTGGCAGCATCAATAACCCAGGCGGGAATATTTTACGTAATAACGGTAAATTTGATGTGCAAAATGCCAGTTCCAATAAGCTGGTTTCGGTAGGCAATCAAATCAATCCGGCTAAGGTTACGGGTAACATAGAGTTTACAGATAGTCAGATTCCAACACCGACTCCAACACCGACTCCAACCCCAACACCGACACCAACGCCAACCCCAACTCCAACCCCAACACCGACACCAACTCCAACCCCAACACCGACACCAACGCCAATTCCTATACCCATACCAACCCCTACACCCAGTCCTATCGACTTAAGTGATATTAGTAATCATTGGGCATCTATATTTATTCAGGAGTTAGTCAAACAGGGAATAATCAGCGGTTTTCCCGATCGCACATTTAGACCAGATGCTACAATGACACGAGCGCAGTTTGCAGCTTTATTAGTAAAGGCTTTTAATCCACCCGTTAAACGTGCTGCAATCAAATTCAAAGATGTAGCAGATAATTTTTGGGCATCCAAAGTCATTGAACAAGCATATCAAGGGCAGTTTCTCTCTGGTTTTCCTGATAATACCTTTGCCCCTAACAAAAATATCCAACGTGTGCAAGTAATTGTTTCTCTGGTGAATGGTATCGGGTTTGGGTTATCTAGTGATGTTGCAACTGCCATTAAGGCTTTTGATGATCAAGCAAAGATTCCTGATTATGCTAAAGATGAAGTTGCAAAAGCTATCAATAAGCAGATTATTGTTAATCACCCAAACCTCAAGCAACTTAACCCTACCCGTGATGCTACACGCGCTGAGGTAGCGGTAATGGTGTATCAAGCTTTGGTTGATGCTAGTCGTGTAGCGGCGATTAATTCACCTTATATTGTAAGTGTCTGATTTGCATTGTGGGGTAGGTACTTGCTACCTTTAAAAAGCCCCACATCATTCCTACTTTCGTACTTTTATAATGCTGTTATAACTAATTACACAGAACGCCTCCAAAAAGCGATCGCTATGCTTCAGTATCCTCATCTCGAACAAGCGCTAAAATATAACTTCGGTTATGATCAGTTCCGCCCTGGACAACGGCAAATTATCGAAGATGCGCTGCAAAATCGGGATTTACTGGTGGTAATGCCTACGGGTGGAGGAAAATCTCTGTGCTTTCAATTACCAGCATTAATCAAAAAAGGTTTAACGGTGGTGGTGTCGCCGCTAATTGCTTTGATGCAAGATCAAGTGGAATCACTGCGAAATAATAATATTTCTGCCACATTTTTGAATAGTAGTCTGAATGCTTATAAAGTGCGATCGCGTGAAGAAGCCATCCTGAAAGGTAAAGTTAGATTACTCTACGTCGCTCCAGAACGTCTTTTAAGTGAAAGATTTTTACCATTTTTAGATTTAGTACATCACGAAATTGGTATTTCTACCTTTGCTATTGACGAAGCACACTGCGTTTCTGAGTGGGGACACGATTTTCGCCCCGAATATCGCCAGTTAAAATCATTACGGAAACGTTACCCTAATGTTCCCACTATCGCCCTCACTGCCACAGCGACAGATCGCGTCCGTGGTGATATTATCCAACAATTAGGATTAAAGCAACCTAGCATTCACCTTGCCAGCTTCAATCGCCAAAATTTATATTACGAAGTTCGTTCTAAAACTAAATATGCTTATGCGGAATTATTAGAACTAATTAGAGAAATTGACGGTTCGGCAATTATTTATTGCTTGACTCGTAAAAAAGTTGATGAACTTACCTTTAAACTACAAAATGATAAGATTTCGGCTTTGTCTTATCATGCCGGATTAAATGATACAGAACGTTCCACAAATCAAACTCGATTTATTCGAGATGATGTGCGCGTTATGGTGGCAACAATTGCCTTTGGGATGGGAATTAATAAACCCGATGTGCGGTTAGTTGTTCACTTTGATTTACCACGTAATTTAGAAAGTTATTATCAAGAATCGGGTAGGGCGGGAAGAGATAGCGAACCTTCTCGTTGTACATTATTTTTTAGTTTCAGTGATATTAAAACTATTGAATGGAGTATTAATCAAAAAACTGATCCTCAAGAACAATTAATTGCCAAGCAACAACTAAGGCAGGTAATTGATTATGCTGAAGGTACAGATTGTCGCCGCACAATTCAATTAGGTTATTTTGGCGAACGTTTTCCGGGTAATTGTGGCAACTGTGATAATTGCCGTAATCCCAAACCCATGCAAGACTGGACGATTGAAGCCATGAAGTTTTTATCTTGTGTGGCGCGTTGTAAAGAAAGATTTGGGATGTTACACATTATTGATGTGTTACGGGGTGCAAAAAATCAGAAAATTACTCAAAATGAACATGATAAACTTTCTACCTACGGTATTGGCAAAGATAGAGGTTTAGATGAATGGCGAATGCTGGGGCGATCGCTTTTGCACCAAGGTCTGCTAGAACAAACTAGTGATGGTTACTCTGTTTTAAAACTGAACGCTTTGAGTTGGGAAGTCATGAAGCGCCAGCGTACAGTTGCAATTGCGGTTCCCATTGTGCAGAAGATTACCTGGGAAGAAGGAAGTGAAAAAGCGGTTGCCGCAGAAATATTATTGCAGAGTTTGCGATCGCTCCGCAAACAACTAGCGGATCAACAATCTGTACCACCTTATGTTGTCTTTCCCGATTCGACGCTGAAATTAATGGCGCAAGTACAACCTCAAACCTTAACTGAGTTTGCTAAACTTTCTGGGGTAGGTAGTCATAAACTTGCCCAGTATGGTAAAAAATTCCTGGCAGAAATTAAAGCCTATCGCCAAGAACAAGGCATACCCGAACAACCTGACAGTGATACAGCCTTTAAAAGTTTACCTACCGACACCGAACTAACAACCTTAAAACTGCATCAACAAGGTTTGAATATTGCCGAAATTGCCCAAAAACGCAACCTCAGCCCTTCAACAGTTTTTAATCATTTGGCAAAATTAATTGAGAAAAGTCAGCCTGTAGATTTTAATCAGTTAGTACCACTAGAACATCAACAAAAAATTTGGCAAGTTTTAGAAGTGCTTGGTGATATCTCACTGACTCCCATGAAAGAACAACTTGGCGAAAGCTATACTTTTGATGAAATTCGCCTGATGCGGGATAAGTGGCGGCGGGAAAGTCGTAAATCCTAATTGCTGATCATGCCCTAATACCGTTTCTTTGTGAAGCTGCGCCAAACTCTTTTAAACTCTTATCTTGGCGTTCTTGGCGTTCTTGGCGGTAGCCTGCGGCAAGCCGCTTTGCGTCTACGTTTTTGATTTCTTGTCCTAATTCTAAGATAATTAAGCGCATCTTCATAGAGAATTGGTATAACA
>JBBSOP010000217.1:0-7885 GCA_038259655.1 Chroococcales cyanobacterium | reverse complement strand
AGCCTAAATTCGCCCCATCAATATTGCACAATTGCGTGTAGGCTTGAGCCATACTATAATAACTAGAGCCATTAGGACTAATATCTATAGCCAGTTGGAAAGACGCGATCGCCTCCTCAAAGCGCCCTAACTTGGCCAAAGTCTCTCCTAAGTTATGGTGAGACAAATGAAACTTAGGGTTTTGTTCTATAGCCTGATAGTAATAGGTGACGGCTTCAGATAATTGGCCTTTTGTTTCAGTTGGTTAGCCGTTGAAAAATAGCTAGTAGTCATGGTTTTGGGTTATTGACCATTGGCGGAAAGGTCTTGATTTATCATTACTTTATCAGATTGAGGGTCGATCGCTCTACTTCTGATTGTGCCTGTTTCAGTTTTAAGCGCGATCGCTCCAAATCCATCTGCATTTGTTCTGCCGTTTGTTTCCAGGTATTTAACTGAGATTTCACCCATTCCTTTTCAGATTGAGTCGCCTCTAACTTAGCCTGTACCTCCTGAGTCGATCGCTGCCAAGTTTCCACTTGCGCTGCTAACTGAGATTTCTCCGCTTGAGTTTGCTGTAATTGTGACTCTTTTTGTGTCACTTGAGATTGTAGATGCTGCACCTGCTGGGCTAACTCTTTTGCTTCTGCGATAAAAGCCTCCTTTTGAGCTTCTAAAATAGCGGGGTTAGCTTCAGCATACTGACGATATTTGTTAAAAATGATCTCCCTAGTGCGAGTAAAATCTGCCCGGTTATGGCTGCTTGTGTTAGTGCCATCATTTCTTTGGGTAAATTCGCAGGTAGTTTCTTTGATATGGGCTATGCTAAATTTACGAGAGAGTCGAATTACTAAATCCCAATCTTCATGGGTTGATAAGGTTTCGTCAAAGAAGCCTACTTCATCTAAGCAAGATTTTTCGTGCATCAGGCAGAGATTGGGGGTGCTGTTACTGACTAAAATTCTGTCATTGTCAAAGTCTAAGGAATAGGGTACACTACGGTGAAGTGTGACATATTCACCATTTTGTTTTTCCTGTTGCGCCATCACAGCATCAGTGTAGGCGATTTGATATTCGCTGTTTTCTAGGGATTTGACTAGGGTTTCGATGTGATTGGGGTAGTAGATATCGTCATCATCTAAGTAGGCGATGTATTTACCACGAGCAACGCGGATGCCAGTGTTACGGGCGGCGGAGCGATCAAGAGCGCGATCGTGTTTTTTATAGGTAATGTTACCCTTAGTATTGAGACGTGATAGGACTGATTGTACGTCAACGCCGCCATCATTAACAACAATGATTTCTAATTCTGTGAAGGTTTGATCAAGAACACTTTGGATCGCTTGGGCCAGCATTTCTGGGCGGTCTTTAGTGGGAATGATAACGCTGACAACTGGCTGTGCAACTGTACTAACTAAAGGCGCTAGATACATTTCATCCTGTGGTTGTAGATAGTCAGCCATTTGTTGCTGCTTAAGAACCAGATTGGCTCTTTCTTGGTCTGTAAGAAGCACACCTTGGTATTGCAAATCCTCAAATTGGCGCTCCGAACCAGATGTTTTAGGGATATACATACGCCTAATATTATACTCATCGCATATTTTATCTGTTTCCTTGGCTGCTCTTCCGGGTGCGGCGTGCTCTAAGCCTTGCGGATTAAAATAATACAATCCAAGAATGTCATGGATCAGAGCCAATTTTTCTCCTAGACTACCAATTCTTAACCAAAATTCATAGTCCCCTGCACAATGAAATTCAGATCGAAAGTAACCATATTTTTCATGCAGCGATTTTGTCCACATTGGTTGAGAGCCAACACAGCAACCTTGTTTCATTTGCTCGTAAGAATAGGGAGGCCATTTCCAAAGACGATTAGCTTGTGTTGTAGCAAATGTGTCGTTAGGAACAGTTGTTATTAACTGATCGGCATAGACGAGGGCAATCTCTGGGTGTGTGTCCAAATAATCAGCCATTACTTCTAAGGCATCGAAACGGTGGCGATCATCTGTATTAGTATTAGTAATGTATTTTCCGTGCGACATTTTAATTGCCCTATTCCAAGCCGTATACAAAGTTTCACGATCAGGAGTACGTTCATACACTATATTTTTGTATTTTGCTTGAAATTCTTTAACAATAGATTGTTCGTTTTGCTGGGAAGCACTATCAACAATAACGATTTCGAGTTCGCCTTGTTTATACAGTGTTTGGTCAACTAAGTCTTGCAAACAACCACGAATATATTTTTCAGAATTATATGTAGATATTATTGCTGAAACTTTAAATCCTTTAAATCTAGGTTGTTCCAGCCACATATTTTTCTTAACAAGACTAATTTCTGAAGGAACTATTATAATTGGCTCCGGTGCAGGTAGTAAGTTAAGGTGTTCGCCTCTTTTTATCAACATTTGCTCTTCATTCAAAAGTTGTTCTACTTCTTGTAAATATTCATTTAAAAAAAGCTTAGAACGATTAGTTTCATGCTTCCGAAAACCACCAATCAATTCATCGACTACAAAAAGCTGTGCATAGCGAAAAAAGCGCAACCATAATTCAAAATCCCCTGCTAATCGTAAATTATCACTTAAGCCACTACCTGCTGTTTGCCATAATGACCGATGCCAGAATATGCTTTCTTGCTGAATCCATTTTTCTTCTAGTAGCCACTTTTTGCTGAGTACGTAATCTCTTGACCATTTCGGAACTTCTTGAGGAATCTTATGAATTGAAATAACGTTTCCTTGTTCATCCCAGAGTGTGGGTTTACCCATTAACCATTGAATGTATTGACGATTAGTAAAAACTGCTGCTACTGTGAAAAAAGCATCTGGATGATATTTATCATCAGAATTTAGCCAGGCCATAATTTCGCCAGTGCTTCTGATAAATCCCTGATTAAGAGCTGCATAATGACCACCATCAGGCTGACTTTGCCAATAGCTAAGATATTTTTCGTATTTTTTGATAATCTCTACCGAGCCATCATTACTTCCTCCGTCCATAATGATGTATTCTAAGTTGGGATATTTCTGACTTAGTATAGAATCTATACATTCCTCTAAAAACTTGACCTGGTTAAAAGATGGAGTGACAATTGATATTTTGGGTAAACTTTGGCGGACAATTATGTTAGGCGATCTGGTTTGAATATTTGATACTTGCTTTGAAGGGAGTGCCAATACATTTTCCTTCCGCCACAAAACATTGTATGATAGAGGCTTCCCAAATTCTTTATATGTTTGTTTCGTTATAGGCTGCCACCTTTGTTCGTATGCAGATTCACTCATTACATATAAATCAGGATCGGATTGCATCTCTGGAAAATCTACCATTTGGCCCAAAACAGGATTATTTTTGAATAAAAAGAACAGGAATGGATTAGTCCAAACTTGGCTCTTGTCTCCCCCTTTCTCACTCACAACATCAAAGCAATGAATTGAAAAACCTCCGGGCTTTAAAACTCTGTTCATATCATTGCAAATTCTCGAAAAATTTTGCTCATCTACTGGATATATATGTTCTAAAACAGAAATACTAAATACACAATCAAAGTAATTATCTGGCAGTTCGGAACTAAACTCACCCATGTAGGCAAGAACTAACCGATAGCCTGTAGTGTTAGGAAGTTGCTTTGGTCTATTACCGTCTCCTTCAAACTTATCGACATTCCAGCATTCATAATCTTCTTTCAGTATTTCGATCATCCGAGAATTACCTCCTCCTACCTCTAATAATTTTGCCCCATGAGGTAAGTTTGCAATTATAAAATTATAAACTAAAAGGTCTTGATATAATTTTAGATCGGCAGATTTTGGATCTGTATTGCCCCAATTGTATAGCGCTTCAATAGATTCATCAATTTTAGTGAACTTAGTAAAGTGACTACACTTGGAGTAAGTAAAATAGGGAAATTTTTTCCAATAAAAAACTGAACTTGTCATCTCATCATTTCGATGGGAAACTGGCAATGAACTTGCGCCCAATTGGATTGAATTTTTTACCGTACTATTGATAGCAGTTTTAATCAAAACAGACTTGACTATTTCTGCCATTTTAGTCCATGAAAAATTATTAGCTTGTTCTAAACCAGCAGTAATTAGTTTATTGCGTATTTCTGATTTTTGTATGTCCTGCAAAGCATTAACCAATTCGTTGACATCAAAACCACTTATATATAAAGCTGCTGTTCCAGCTACTTCGGGAATTGAAGCCCGTTTAGAGGCAATTACTGGACATCCGCAAGCCATTGCTTCTAAAACAGGCATTCCGAAGCCTTCATACAGCGAGGGATAGACTAAAGCAACTGCGCCAGAGTAAGCGCATCTTAGTTCTTCATCAGTCAAATACAATCTATGTACTTGAATACCAGAGGTATAGTGTAAAAATTCTTCTTCAATAGTGGGTGCGCCACCGGTGCAAACAATTTCCAAATTATGTTTGTTAGCTAATTGGGCAAATGCCTTAAAGAACAATATGCCATTTTTGTAACCACACCAACCCGATCTATCCCCCACCAATAAAAAGTATGGCTTAGACATACCATATTTTGCTTGAAAATCCGAGATGTCTTGGGAGTTTGCTGGGGATAAGCTTGTTTTCACACCGCAATGTGCGACAGTAATCGCACTTGGTGAAATGTGAGGGAAACAACCTGCCAAGTTATAAGCTGTATTTTGAGAAATAGTGATGTAAGCCGATGCGTGTCTAATACCATAATGCTTTTCTCTCCACATAGGGTCATTATCAAGATTCTTTCCAATTAGTTCTGGAATCATGTCATATCCCATGAATACAGAGGGGGTTGATAGAGGAGTTGTGTAGTATGTGGAGATGAAGATATCTGCACCCTCTTCATCACATATTTGCTGGAGCATTTGTCGATCAGCTTCTGTTTGATCATAGTCATAGGCTGGTATAGTCCTATATTGGATACCAGGAATTTTGGGAGAAGTATGTTGGCGATCGAGAACTAGAATATCCTCGGCAAAACCGTCTTTAACCCACTCATCTAACAGGGAGCGCCAAACTCTGGTTATACCTGCGTTAGCAACAGCTATACCTGTGTTGATAAATTGAAAAAACACTCCATCTACAGCAACTAACAAATTTTTACTATCCTGTTGTACTTGCATACTTTTAGTTTTATTTAAAGTTTTTGATTCAATTATTAACTGTCCTGTGGTATTTGATATAGGAGTATCTTCACTTGCTTTAAAACCACTATCGGCCCATTCTATCAATTGTTTAACTCGACATTCAATAGTATGCTCTTGCTGACATAATTGATAACCTCGGTTCGCTATTTCTTCAGCTAAGTCAGGATGTTTAATGAGATATTCTATTTTTTCTATTAAATCATCAGGATTGTGCGGATCATAGTAAACTATATGTTCCCAGTTACGAAATGACTCTCTGCATTTCTCTCCCATCACATCGTAATGAATTACCAATCCACCACAACCTAATATTTCTAAAGTGCGCGATGTCATAGTAAGTGAAATAGAAGGCAAGTTTAACAAAAACTTGTATAGATTTAGTTCATTGGCGTATGATTGAACTGCTTTGATTGGCTCTGCTAATACATTAGGATGATATTGATGCAAATCACAATATTCTTTTTGTTTTAGCAATTCATTCAATATTCGCCTTAGTTCATAAGTCTTATCGTGAAAATGCTTGGGTGAGTTTCCTCTAAAAAATACTCGATTAATTTTATTTTTGAAGTCAGTTGTTTTGGTAAAGTAATCAGTATCAATTCCCAGCAATGAAAAAATGATTGGCTTGGTTATTTTTTCCGAGTGTAAAAACTCAACATCTGGTTCGTGGTGACATACAATAGCATCGACGCAAGGAGTACAACTGTGGATTGCATTAGTCATGCTTTGCTTCCAGACGGGGTTCGATTGAACAGTCGATGATGAATAACACTCTATTAAAGTTGCTATTTTGAGAATAGGCGAATTACGCCATCTTTCTCGCCACTTTTCAGTTTGGTGTAAGGGTTGAGAATGCCAATCGAATCCAAGCAAGAGCATTATATCTGCTTCAGGGTTTTTCAAGTATTCATACAAACCATCATCATTAACAGGTTCTAAATTTCCCCATTCTGCCACAGGAGCGAACACACGATTCAGCAAACCTTGTCTTTGCAAAACATTAGCCCAACCTCGCGAGTAGTTCCATCCGTGAAGTCCCGT
This sequence comes from Chroococcales cyanobacterium, assembly GCA_038259655.1. Classification (GTDB taxonomy): domain Bacteria; phylum Cyanobacteriota; class Cyanobacteriia; order Cyanobacteriales; family Nostocaceae; genus Halotia. The sequence goes on along the minus strand of JBBSOP010000217.1, from coordinate 1,709 downwards.
AGCTGGTAACACAACATCTATGCGAGGTTGACTTGACATAGAATAGAACTGATTTGGCTTTACTAGAGTTGTTTTTGTTGGATGAGATAGACTTGATTTCTGTTGTGATGAACTTGGAACCGAACTGATATTGGCAGCTTGTTGGTCTAAACTAAACGGGTTATCATCTAGTGGTTTTTCTAAGACTGCCGCAAACTTAATGTAACAAGAGTGATCTACTTGTTGAGCATTTTTGATTCGGTAAATTTTTAGATTTAGACCATTAAGGTTACGGCATATTCTCTCAACCAAATGCTGCGGATCGTAAAAACGACCGTGACGATTATTGAATCCAGAAACACAATAAACAACAGCATCTTCTTCAAAATTAACTCCACCAGTTGATATTGCTGTTACAGGATCAGTTTGAATAGCATATTCATCAAAGAGGTAAAGCGGCAAAATAGAAACCGCACCGCCTCGCTTTAATACGCGAGATGCTTCCTTGACAAAACCAATATCTGAATCATCTTCAAAATGCTCAAATGAACAATGCAATGCCATTTTTGTAGCAAATTCATTGGGCAAAGGCATATCAGCAGCATTACCACCAATTATATTACCATTTAATCCTGGAGGATGGTTTAAGTCTTGCGCGTATGTTTTAGCACCAAATACTTTTGCATAAATTTTGGGTACGGTACCTGTTTCACTAGCAATATCTATGTAAATATCTTCAGAGTTTAGTTTGAGGAGTTTAGCTGCCAAATAATGCTCTAAGGTTTTTTCTGCACGATTAAATGAGTAATAATCAGGAAAGTCTTCTAAGTATCTAGCATGCTGAAAGTATTGGTGATATTCATCTACATTTATTTCATAATCATATACATCTATTCCTAAAGTCTTCAATTGCTGACATATAATATCTGACTTATCATGTGTTATCCAGCCTGTTGTTTTTGGCTCTCTTATTTGTGAAAAACAGGTGTCAAAATCTAAAGCAATCGAACTATTATTAATTGCAGATAATTGTATCGATGAGTTTTTTATTTCTGAGTCAGGCGTTTTTACAGAATTCAATTTAAACTTATCTATTTGAACTTTAATTTGTTGCAAACGATTATTAGACGCATCTAAGTCAGCTTTAGCTTGACTCAATTTATCTGAAGAGGAATTTTCCTGATTAAACATAGCCATAATTTGTTCTACCTGATTGCTAGTAATTTTTTAATGAAGGGAAGCACATTTGTGATATGTGAACCAAATAACACTCTGATTCATAGTCATAGTTTTTGTTAGCTTAGTTATGTTAGTCTGGTCAAATTACAATGTAGACAGGTGTTGGCTTAAGCCAATTGGCTTAACTGCTGCTACTGTCCTCCCCACCAAATGTTTCCACTCTTGTAAGTTTGTCAATGTGTAGGTATCAAAGGACTGTCCCTTTTCGGCAGAGAATTGGACGAAACTCTCCAACCAGTTAATGAGACACTCGGTTCGTGAGATTTGTGTCAATTTCAAAGACTCCTGCAAGCACTGCTGCATTTTCTTCAAATCACCATTTTGGTAAGCATACCACGCATCCCACACAAGTAATTTATGCTGTACTCCATTTGGTGACTGCGGTTCATTGGTGACATACTGTTGTTGTAACTGAGTCCTGACTAATTCTACCTGAGTTAGAGAGAATTGAGACTGAGATTGTTCCAATTCGCCCTGAGTTTGGTGCAGTT
>JBBSOP010000216.1:0-7949 GCA_038259655.1 Chroococcales cyanobacterium | reverse complement strand
TGGACGTTGAATTTTCACTACCGCACGGCGAACAATTAATAATGCCTCTGTTGCTGTTCTACCGATGCGTCCATCTGAGGGAACATTTACCGTGTAAGTCCCCTTAGATGGTTGTTGGTTGTACACCGTAGCTTAACCAGGGGGAATACCGCAGTTGATTTTTTAATCATTAAATTCTCCCCATCGTATGAGGACAGAATCTCTAGTATTTGAGACTATGGGATGGTATGAAGTTGAATGTTAATTCTATTTCATACGAATGTTGAATGAAAATAATAAATCATGAAATCAATATTTTTGACAGCCGCAGCTTTACTCAGTACTATATCTTTAGCTGCGCCTATGAGTGTTAAGGCTGCCGAAAGTCAAACCCAACAAGTAAAACGCCTACTAGAAACTAGAGCCTGTTATGGATGTAATTTAAAAGGTGTTAATCTCAGAGGGGCACATCTAATTGGCGCAGATTTAAGAAATGCTAACTTGAAAAATGCCAATTTAGAAGGTGCTAACTTAGAAGGTGCTGACTTACAAGGCGCTAATTTACAAGGTGCTAATTTAACCGAAGTTTTTGCTAGTGGTACTACTTTCAATAATGCCAATTTAATAAATGCTGATTTGAGCGATGCTCAGTTGTACAATGCTCAAGTAGATGGTGCTGTGATGATTGGTACTGATGTCAGTGGTGTTGATGGTTTGGATATAACCCTTGGTATTGGTGGAGAAGAATGATAGTAAAGAGTTACGAGTTTAAGCAGAAAAACTCATAACTCATAACTTTAATCTCCCGTAATTGATAATTCATCAATCCAAATTCTGGGAGCAACTCCCCCTGGTGTTAATTCAACTTCTTTTTCCACATAAATAATTGACTTCAGAAGTTCTAAGAAATCACCAGCAACTGTTGCTGATTCGATACTTGTTTTGACACCTTTGTTAACTATCCAACCATCGAAAGGCAGAGAAAAAGAGCCTTGCAAAGATTTAACTCCTGCATGGATAGCTTGTAAATCATCGATAAAAACCACATTTTCAGCAGTTTCTAGGCTTAATTCCTGATCAGAACTTTTCGCTGCAAATATATGATAGAAATTGGGGCTGATGCTAACTTTTGCACCAATGCTTGCGTTACCGGTAGGCTTAGCATTCATTCTTTTGGCAGTTCCTGCACTGTGAAGAAAGCTTTTTAAAACGCCATTTTCAATCAGAGAAATTTGACGAGTGGGAGTTCCTTCACCATCGAAACTTTCTGCCCCTACGTTAGCAGAATGCAGTGCATCATCATACACTGAGAGTAAAGGAGAAGCAATTTGCTTTCCTATATCATCAGGAGTAGATAAGCTTTGTTTGTCCAAAATACTTTGAGCATTGAACAAATTAGAAAAAGCACCTATAAGGCTCAAAAATGCTTCCGGTGAGAAGACAACTCGATATTTACCAGTTTTGATTTTCTCATAATTCAAGTGGCTGATGGTTTTCTCAGCAGTTTCTTGAATACAACCACTGATATCTAAATTATCTAAACTTTGGTTAATTCTGAAAGCCCCTGCACTCCGTGGTTTTTTGCCTTCTTCCTCAGTTTTACTGTAGAGATAAACTGATGCTAAAGAATGAGATTCGGTTCTAGCTGCACCTTCACTATTAAGATAGAACCTGTCAATATCTCTTTGCGCCAAGCCGTTGTAGGGTACACCTGTGATTGCTGGATGAACTGTCAATAATTCTTTTTCTGCTAGCACAAGCCTTGATATCAATTCTGCCACAGGTGCTTGGGGTGCTTGCTCACGAGGCGTATTTGGGATAGGAATAGTAGCCTCTGGGCTAAAATCAGGAACATTTTCTTTAACACCAAAAAAACTAGCTTCGTAAGCTGTTTTTAAAGCTAATTCTAATCCTTTAGGGTCTACATCTGTGGTACTGGTGACACCCATTGTATTGTCTTCATTCCAGACACGAACAGTAACACCAGAACGATTTGAAGCTTTGACTTGTTTTGGCTCACCTTGGTCTACTTGGACGCTAGTTTCGTCTACTGTTGAGCCATAAACATCGAATTTCTTGATACCAAGTTTATGAGCATTGTCCTTGGCATAATTGGCAATTTCGTTGATATTCGGCATAGTTAATTTTTTAATTTTGTAACGCCAAAAGGTTTACTTTTTTTGTGTCTTCGTGTATTAACCACGAAGACACTAAGACACGAAGAATTTTTTAGCGTCCCCCGACAGTAATTGAATCTACTTTGATGTGGGGTTGACCGACTGTGGTATAGATACTGCCACTTACAGAACCGCAAAATCCAGGTGCAAGTTCCAAATCTTGAGAACACATGGAAATTTTATTCATAATTTCCTTGGCTTCACCGATGAGGATGGCTCCTTTCAGCGGTTTAGTGATTTTGCCATTCTCAATTAAGTAAGCTTCATCCACGCCAAAGTTAAATTGACCAGTAGCACCGACGCTACCACCACCCATTTTTTTACAGTAAATACCTTTATCGATAGAGGTAAACAAATCTTCGGTTGTATGTTCACCAGTAGCAATGTAAGTATTACGCATCCGGCTAGCGGCGGCAAAAGTGTAATTTTGACGACGACCACTTCCAGTTCTGGGATGTCCGGTACGTGAAGAACCTGTCCTATCTGCTAAAAAGTTTTTGAGAATGCCTTTTTCAATTAATAAAGTTCTTTGAGCTGGCATACCTTCGTCATCCATATCAATTGTACCGAAGGCATTTTCAGCTCGCCCTTCATCCCACGCTGTTAAGCTTTCATGGGCAATTTTTTCACCTTTTTTATCGGCGAACGGTGTGGTTTTACGTTCAATTTGAGTGGTTTCTAGTAAGTGTCCACAGGCTTCGTGAAAGATGACTCCCCCAAAATGATTGGCCATGATGATGGGGTAAGTGCCTGATTCTACATAATCTGCATAGAGCATTTTGCCAGCAGATTCTGCTATTTGTTCGGAAGCTTGTTGATAATCCCAAGTTCTCAAAAAGTTAGCATCGCTAGTATTACCAGCGCGTTCACCAATGGAGGCGCGATTTGCACCATCGGCACACAAAAGGTTGAATCCTACCGATTGGGTGAGGCGAATGTCACGAGCAAAAGTGCCATCACTGGCGGCGACTAAAACTTCTTGCCAATCTCGAAAATAGGTAGCGCGGCGTGATTGGACGTGGCTAGCTTTTTGTTTGAGGTAAGCAGTACCATCAAGAAGAACTTCTCCCATTTCTCGGATAGAACTACACAGAGGTAGCCAGCCATCTTTACCTCGTTTAGTAGCGTAATCCCTCAATAATTCTAAATTAATTTCTGGTATAAAATTACTAGGTGCAGGTAAATGTAAACCTAAGATAGAAAGACCTTTTTCTAAGGCAGCTTTCAATCCAGAAAACGAAAGGTCATTTGTGCTGACGTAGCAATCGGCTTTGCCACGGAAGACTCTAACTCCTGCACCTGTAGCTAAACTTGGTGAAATACTGGTAATAGAGTTGTCTTCTGCAAGACAACTAATATAATTGCGACGTTCTAAGAAAAATTCGATAAAGTCAGCCCCAGCAGCGCGTCCGAGTCCCAAAAGGGTAGCCAAGGGGGCTTCCCAAGTGTCATCGAATCGCTCTGATGTGGAGGAATATTGTAAGGTGGGAAGTTGGTTTGAGAGAAGTAGCGTACTTGTAAGCATGGATAGCCTCGTCTGCTGGCATTATCAGAGATTTGACTGAAAAATCCTGGTTTGTTAAGTCTAACAAATCAGTGCAAGACGCAATCGGCAGATAGGCAGTAGAGGTTTCCTCACCTGGGAATTTTGGCGTTGCTGAATAAGAATATGAATTTGCCTCACGCAGAGACGCAGAGTCGCAGAGAGTAAGAGTTGAGAAGAGTTGATTTTTGAATTTCATAGGACTTACGCAAGAACTCTCTGAAACCCTCTTAACTTCTCTGCGCGAACGAGTTCTCCGCAAGGAGAAGAGTAGCCGCAAAGCGTCTATGTGTCCTTTGTGGTAGCCTCCGGCAAGCCCTTCGGTCTACGTTTTATCATGATTTTGCGTAAGTCCTGTTTCATATCCTAATTCAGCAACGTCAGAATTTTAGACCAGTCCTTTCAAGGTGAATTGAGTTATTTGTTTGAATATTATGTTTATACTTTTTGAATAAATCGCCGTCCCAGTAATCCTTGGGGTCTAACTAACAGCATGATAAATAAAATTCCAAAGGCTACGGCATCTTTATAACCAGAATATTCAGCAGGAACTAACGCCTCTACTAATCCAATTAGTAATCCTCCTAACACTGCGCCGGGAATGCTACCTAAACCACCCAAGACAATGACTGCTAGACCTCGCAATCCAAAGCCTATACCGAAATATGGACCAGCAATGCTAACACTAGAAGCTACCAATGTTCCTGCTAATCCTGCTAAGAAACTACTGATAAAAAACGTTAATACAATAAAGCGATCGCTATTAATTCCTAGTAAACTGGCTGTGGTAGGATCTTCTGCGATCGCTTGAATTGCTTTACCATATTTAGTACGAGTAATAAAATAGGTGAGGAGAGATACAATTACCATAGAGAAAACAAAAATTACCACTTGCACACTACGAATAGGTATTGGTTGTTCTGGACTACCAAAGTTAATTGCAGGTGGTAAGTTACCGTAAGTGTTGGCTGGAAATGTATAACTTTCTGCGCCTACTAAATACTGGATAACATTAACAATTACTACTGCTACCCCCAAACTTGAAACAACAGTTAACAAGGGGTCAGAACCTTGACGACGTAAAGGTTGAAAAGCAATACGTTCCATTGCTATGCCCACAAATCCTGCTAGGGTACTACCTAAAATCAAGGCTATAGCAAATGGTAATTTTATAGGAATTGTGGCATTAGCGAGCAAACCATTAAATCCAAAAGTACCACCCATCAGTGCATAAGTAAAATATGCACCTAAGGTAAAAATTGCCCCATGAGCTAAATTGATAATGCCCAAAATAGAGTACACCAAAGTATAACCTAAGGCAAAAATTGCATAAACGCTGCCGATGGATAACCCGTTTAATAATTGTTGTAAAAGTAGACTGAAATCCATGTAAATGATTAGGGATTAGGGACTAGGAAAAGCAGGGGAGACAAGGGGACAAGGAGACAAGGAGACAAGGAGACGAGGGGACAAGGGGACAAGGAGACAAGGGGACAGTTTTTTCTCCAATTCTTCTTGTACCCAATTCTTCTTCTCTATGCCCTATGCCCTATGCCCTATGCCCTATCTACTTTAAAAATGCAAATTTACCTTTACTTCCATCTTTATCCATTTTGATTTGAGCCACATAAAAATCTTTTTGCACAACTTCACCGACTGGAGTAAAAGCAATTTCACCCAGCGGCGTGTTGTATTTACCAGCTAATACTTGTTTATTAAGTTGCGTCCGTAACTCTGGTAATTGTAATTTGTTAACTTTGCTCTTTTTATCTAAAGCCTGGAGAGCTTCGACATATACTTGCACCGCGGCAAAAGTTTGGGCAGTAAATTGAGGTGGTTCTTTCTTATATTGGTTAGTATAAGTTTTGCGAAAGGCTGCGTTAATATCACTTGAGTATTCGGGACTGTAAGCTTGAGCAATTAAAACTCCATCACAAGATGCTTTACAAACTGTTAATACGTTTGAGGTATTAAGACCATTACCACCAACAATTAAGCCTTTATAACCTAATTCTCGTAGTTGTCTGACTAAGTTACCACCATCAGCAGCCAAACCAGAAATAATTACTAAATCTGGTTTGAGGTTGAGAGCGTTAGTAGCTTGGCTTTGAAAATCTGTATCGCTGGTTTGAAACTTTTGTACAGTCACTAATTCCAGATTTTGATCCTTAACTGTTTTTTGGAAAATCTCAGTTTCAGATTTACTAAAAGCGTCATTTTGAGCGTAGAAAACAGCAACTTTTTTGATGTTGGGATTCTGTTTAAGTGCGGCTTTGACTGAATTAGGAGCAACAATGGAAACTGGTGCTGAGACACGAGCAACATAATCACCTATTTCAGGTATTCCCTTGGCAGTATTTGATGGGCCAATCACTGGTACTTTAGCGCGTTCGGCAATAGGGTCGGCACTAAAAGCTTGTTGTGATAAGGTTGGCCCCACAATCCCGACAACTTTATCTTTATTAATTAAAGTTTGAAAAGCGTTAATTGCTCCCGCTTCATCGCCGCCAGTGTCTTGAAACACTAATTTAACTAGAGTACCGTTAATACCACCTTTGTCGTTAAAATACTTCTCGGCAATTTTTGCACCCGCAACTTCTTCTTGACCAAGTAGAGCTACGTTGCTAGTTTGGGCGACAGCAATCCCAATCAAAATAGCGCTTGATGTTCCTGTTGCTCCTGGGGTGTTAGTTGTAGAACTTGTGCCAGTATTAGCGCCGCCACCACAAGCTGTCAGTAGCAAAGCACAAGTAGATAATAATGCTGTTGTGCAAGTAATAGAGTTTTCCATCGGTGAATAATTATATATAGCAAAGAACAGGGAACAGGGAATAGGCTTGAAAGTCCCTTGGTATCAGGGTTTTATGATCAGCTTATGTCTTAAACTATCTGGCAACAGCTATAGATGTTAGACAAAGTGCAAAAGTTAACATTATTGAGTCAAAATCTGTAAATTTGATTAGGCTGGATACACTTTTGCAAAAACTTTATTAACTTGAGTTTCGATAAACCTCTCCCCAACCCCTCTCCGACGCGGAGCTACCATGTACACACAAGTATTTTAGAGTTACTGTGTAACTCAGAGTGAGTTAATTTTTGCAGGGCGATGTAATCAAGTTGCAAGGCAATATAATCAAGGTGTAGAGCAATGCAATCAAGTTGCAAGGCAATATAATCAAGGTGTAGAGCAATGCAATCAAGTTGCAAGGCGATGTAATTAAGTTGCAAGACGATGTGGCATAACAGTTTAAGAGACTTGATGTAACCGTAGCCTTGTCTCCCTGCTTCCCCTGCCTCCCCCGCTTCCCCTGCTTTTCCTAGCCCCTAATCCCTAACTGAAGCGTTCCATAAAGCGGCGGTCAATCCAGTCTTTCCAGCACCACAGTAGTTTGTGAGGCGGTAAAGTAAAAGAACCGCGGGTGGCGATCGCTTTTCCATCACCTGTACCAATTAAACTAAGATATTGCCGCTGTGGTATGTAAGATTTGAGTGACTTACCTAGTAAGAACCGCTGCAAGTTCTCAAACAGAGGCTTACCTTGACGCACAGCAAATACCCCAGCTTTCGGATGAGGATGATTAATCATTGTGGCAATATCACCTGCTGCAAACACTTCTGGGTGCGTTTGAGATTGCAATGTATCTTCTACTAAAATAAAGCCTTGCTCATCAGTTCCTAGCCCTGTTGTTTGTAACCATTGAGGTGCTGATGCTTGTGTCACCCAAAAAATTTTCTGAGATTCTACTGTTAAGCCAGATTCGCATCTAATCTCAAATCTTTCTTCATTTCCCTGATTTTCAGTTATTTGCTGGGAGACAATTTGACAAACAGTTTCTCCCAAATGCAGGTTGATACCACGCTTAGTTAAAACTTGCTTAACTAAATGCTGTACTGAGTGATGATAATAAGGTAACAGTTCCTCATGACGTTGAAATAAATGAACTACTAGATTTTTGATTGGTTGTTGATGTTCACGCAAAATCTGATGCAAATGAGCTTGCATCGATAGCGCCAATTCCACACCACCAGCGCCACCACCCACAATGCCAATGCTCATCGGTTCTTGGGGATTTTGTGTTACTTTTTTTATTAACTGATACCAATGTTCTAAAAGTTGTGGTATTGGTTTAGCTGCGATCGCATATTCTGCCGCACCTGATACAGATATTATGGCTGGAGTACTGCCAATATCAACAGACAGCACATCAAAATCTACCGCAGGATGGTTAGCACAAATCACTTTGTGGTTT
>JBBSOP010000215.1:0-7962 GCA_038259655.1 Chroococcales cyanobacterium | reverse complement strand
CTCAATTTTTCTATACATTTTTTATACTGATGTTAGGGTTTTGAGCCATTTTACCTGATTTTCTTGCACTTTTACCCAACCTATAGACCTCAACTAATATTTCTACAAGGGTTTCAGCTTTAATCAGCAAGCCCTAAGTAAAGGTTTGTAGTGAGGACTTTAGTCCTCTAAAAAGGGCTTCAGCCATTACTACGAGATCAATTACAATACTTTTAGATTGTTTAACATATTTGGATTTATTCCAGCCGACTTACTTAATTAACCGCAGATGAACGCAGATAAGTCTGTACAAGAACAATATTTCATTAATAAAAATAACTGTTTTAAAAATCGTTCTAATAGCGGTTTTACGTTAGTAGAGATGTTAGTAGTTGTGATGATGGTTGGTATATTAGGCGCTTTAGCAGTACCTAATTGGCTGGCTTTCGTTAATGTTCAGCAGCTTAATACTGCTCAAAATCAAGTTTATCTTGCAATGCGTCAAGCCCAAAGTCAAGCTACTAAAGAAAAATTAACTTGGCAAGTTAGTTTTCGTGAACAGAATGGCGTTGTTCAATGGGCAATTTATCCTGCTACAGTCAACTCATCTGCTGCTAAATGGAATAACCTAGATTCTAATGTGCGTCTTGATTCAGAGACAACTTTGCAATTGTCAAATGGAATACGCAAAGCTCAATTTGACTACCGAGGTAACGTTAATGTGTTCAGACGGATTACGCTATCTAGTAAATATGGTGGTAAAGCTAAACGTTGTGTCTATATCTCCACACTTTTAGGCGCAATGCGAACCGCAAAAGAGCATACTAGAGCTAATAGTGATGGTGACTATTGCTATTAAAATATTTTTAGTTAACTCAAATTAAGGTATTAGAGTGTTCCAAAAAATAAATGATCCGAAACCAGTCATTGCGATTGCTTCGCTTCTCTACGAGACGCTCCGCGAACGCTCGCAATGACAATTGGGTATTTTTTTACTTGGAGTACTCTTATTTGCTGAAACCATCAGGATTAGGTTGTTGGGTTTTGCTTCGCTCAAACGCCACTTTTGCTCAAGTCGGGAAACCTGCCCACACAAGTGGCTCTCCAACCTACATCTAAAGGACTGTTTAAGGCTTGCCACGCCACTACAATTCAATTTTATTAACAAGGTAAAAATTGTGTGCTGAAACCATCTAAAAGTCTCAAGCAGCACCTAATTATTTTCACTCGCTATCCCGAACCAGGAAAGACAAAAACCAGAATGATACCTGCTTTGGGTAATGTTGGCGCTGCTAATCTGCAACGAGAAATGACTGAGCATACAATATCTCAGGTTGAAAAATTACAAAAAGCAACTGATATATCTTTAGAAGTGCGGTTTAGTGGTGGTAATTTGCAGCTAATGCAGAATTGGCTGGGGCTGGATTTATTTTACCAGTCTCAGGGTGAGGGGGATTTAGGTTCGCGGATGGCGCGATCGCTTTTCGATGCTTTTGAATCTGGTAGAGAACAGGTAATTATTATCGGCACTGATTGCCCTGATGTAAATTCCCAGATTCTTACCAAAGCCTTTGAACAACTGCATACCTGTGATCTTGTGCTTGGCCCAGCAATTGACGGTGGTTACTATTTGATTGGTTTGCGTCGCCTCATCCCAGAATTATTCGTTAACATCAACTGGGGAACCTCTCAAGTATTGCAACAAACTGTGGACATTGCTGAGGAACTCAATATATCACTTGTATACTTGCCACCTTTGGCTGATGTTGATTTTCCAGAGGATTTGCCGATTTGGAAACGAGTTGCTCACAAAGAAGTAAAAACATGAAAATGGGGCATGAGGCATGGGGCATGGGGCATAGGGAAGAATCACCAATTAAGAAAACTAAACGTGTCCTATTTTGCTATTTTTATCTTCTTCATCTCTAACTACCCTCGTATCCTGAAACACCTAGATTTTCCTGAAGACACCCAAGATAACAAATGCTACCGTGGTGTAACTTCAAACTAGGAGGCAGAAAATCTTAACCAGTATTCTATTTGCCTTTTTTCCACATAACAGGCAGGTTGATGGAATAGGCAGGGTCATGGGAACAATATTCAAGTAACTTTAAATAGGATAATTACTCTGATCTACCACAAGTTTAAACAACTATGACTAAACGTTTTACCTCTTTTAACGCTGCCCTCACCCTGAAAGTGGTGGGAATCATCTTAATTTTGTCCTTTTTGCTTGACTTTTTGATTCTCTTATTGCCTTTCCAGCCAACTGATAGAGCATGGCAAATCAATCTAGCAACGGCACTAGTTGATAGAGGAATTGTGCCTCTTGTCGGTTTGGGAATGTTGTTCGTTGGCTATTGGATGAATGAAGCTACTAGTGATCGCGATCGCCCACAAGCTGTAGACTTAAGATTTCCCGCGCTGATACTATCAAGTATTTTGGGTTTAATCTTCTTGCTGATTTTTCCCCTGCACCTGAACAATGTCCGTCAAGCTAGCGCTCAAACGGTAAATCAAATTAACCAAGATGCTGATCAAGCAGAAACCCAGCTCAAAAACCAATTATCTCAATTTCAAGCCCAACTAAATAACGACCAAGGAAAAGCTCAGTTAGAACAATTGCGAAACCAAGCGAGATCTCAGTTTAGCGAACTGCTCAAAGATGACCAGAAATATAAACAAGCACTTAATAACCCTCAAATTCCCCAAGCGCAGAAAGAATTACTCAAGAAATTTAAAGCAAATCCCCAAGAACTTGACAAATTTATTGCCCAGCAAACAGATCCTCAAGGATTGGCAAATCAAAGATTGAGTCAAATTCGCCAGCGCAAGGAAGAAGCCCAAAAACAAGCTAAAGACAACGCTTGGAAATCTGGTTTACGGATTGGGATTAGCAGTTTACTATTATCTATCGGTTACATTATTATCGGCTGGACAGGATTACGTGGTATGGGTGGCTTACAAAGTAGTACACGTAAAGCAACTGCACGTTAATTCTTAGGGGAGTTGGGAGCAATGGGAAAACTCAACTAATAACTCCTAACTCCTAACCTTTACTACTAACTATTATTAACTAAACTTAAAAATGTTCTCAATTTACATACTCACATATAACGAAGAATTAGATATTGCTGCTTGTATTGAATCGGCGATGCTATCAGATGACATTATAGTTGTGGATTCATGCAGTAGCGATCGCACTGTAGAAATTGCTAGTCGTTATCCCATTCGTGTCCTCCAACATCCTTTTGAAAGCCACGGACAGCAACGTACTTGGATGCTAGAATCTATACCCCCCAAATACGAGTGGGTTTATATTCTCGAAGCCGATGAACGTATGACACCAGAATTATTTGCCGAATGTGTACAGACAAGTCAAAATCCAGATTACATTGGCTACTACGTGGCTGAACGTGTAATGTTCATGAATAGTTGGATTCGCTATAGTACTCAATATCCCCGTTATCAAATGCGTCTGTTCCGTCACGGCAAAGTTTGGTTTACAGACTACGGTCATACTGAACGGGAAGTTTGCGAAGGTGTCACCAGTTTTTTAAAGGAAACTTATCCTCATTACACTTCTAGCAAAGGCTTGAGCCGCTGGATTGAAAAACATAACCGTTATTCTACAGATGAAGCCAAGGAAACCCTATATCAATTACAGCAAGGTAAAGTTAATTGGCGAGATTTGTTTTTAGGCAAGTCGGAAGTCGAAAGACGACGCGCCCTCAAAGATTTGTCGTTGCGTTTACCCGCTAGACCTTTCCTGCGCTTTTTATATATGTATTTTCTCTTAGGCGGTTGCCTAGATGGACGTGCTGGTATGGCTTGGTGTACATTGCAAGCATTTTACGAATACCTGATTTTGCTGAAAGTTTGGGAAATGCAGCACTTACCCACCCCCAGCTTAGAAGCAAAAATATCTGCGGACGTAGAAGTACATAACACGGCTTCAACAACCACAAAAGTTGATGCAGTTTAAGCTTTTTTACTCATGCTAAATAATGCAAAGTTATTGTAATTGATTTAGTAGTAAGGGCTTTAGCCCTTTTTGGAGGACTAAAGTCCTGACCCTACGGGTTCCTTAGTCGTACCCTGCGGGAAGGCTTCGCCTACATGGGGGAAACCCCCAAGACCGCGCTAACTCACTACAAACCTTTAATTATTTGCGCCGTTCTACTTACTTCTTGAACCTGAGTTTTTTAGTGGATCTGATAAATTAATTTTATTAACATAACTTTTTTGTAAAAGTCACTGGACAAAATTAATCATCTGTTGACCCTGTGGTACTTTTGGGATCATAGGCAGCTTTTAGTAGAGCGCGGTAAGATTAGTAATATCTCAGAGGCTTGCAACAATCATTTACAAGTCGTACAAAGAAAAGTAACATTCTCAAAGACAAACCAGCCATCATTTTGGTTGACACGTGTCAATATGCACGATTGATTGTAGAAAAATAGCTGGTTTTTCAGCAATCAGGGCGTATTTTCATGTTATTAACCCAGATGCTTGCAGTTTTGGGTAAAGGCTTGGAGTAAAAAATACCACAAGTCATGTCTTTGCAATCGGACAAATCTGCTGGTTATGAATACCAATAACAAACGTTCCACTAGCCTCGAAAAGGAGAATACAGGCTTGGGAATTAACCGTTTAAAACAGGATCTAAAAAATGACCTGATTGCTGGTTTGTTAGTGATAATTCCGCTAGCAACCACTATCTGGCTAACCATTACTATTGCCAGTTGGGTTATCAATTTCCTCACCCAAATTCCCAAACAACTAAATCCCTTTGATGGGCTACATCCCATATTAGTAAATATACTTAATTTAGCAGTGGGACTAGCTGTACCACTACTGAGTATTCTGTTAATTGGGTTGATGGCTCGGAACATCGCTGGACGGTGGCTACTGGATTTTGGTGAACAATTATTGCAAGCGATTCCCTTAGCTGGACAGGTATACAAAACCCTAAAACAACTTTTAGAAACACTACTAAAAGATTCCAATAATAGGTTTCGTCGGGTAATTTTAGTAGAATATCCCCGACGCGGAATGTGGGCGATCGCTTTTGTCACGGGTGCAGTTGGTGGTGATATTCAAGCTCAGCTGTCTCGCCCTATGCTGAGTATTTTTGTTCCTACTACCCCAAACCCAACTACAGGATGGTATGCGATCGTTCCAGAAGACGAAGTAGTAAACTTATCCATGTCGGTGGAAGATGCTTTTAAAGTAGTAGTTTCAGGCGGCATTGTGACTCCGAATACATCCCTACCTTCCTTAATTATTTCCAAAGGCCACAATTTAGAGACACCAACCCTAGAAGCCAAGCGTCCAACTATCTCTATAGAAGAAACTTCAACTTAAACTAAATCCGGTAAATTCACCAGCAATATAGATAATATGGTTGTCTGACTCTGCCAAAATGTATTAACTTCTACCCTTTAATTAGTGCTTAGACACTCACTTCCATGCAAGACAGAAAACCCCAACAAATTGCTCGTGAATTGGCGCTGTTAAGTCTCAGCCAGTTGCCCATAAATGCTAAAAAATTAACCGAAGAACATCTACCCAAGTTAGTACTAGCAACAGTACGCACCCTCAGATCAGAAGTGCAAGATAGTCTAGATAATGCTGCTGCTGAATTACAACGCAGCAACGATCGCCTCTTAACTAGCGAAACTCGTGCCTCAGATCTCAATAGTGCTAGAACTATGCTCAAAGAAGCGATTGAATGCACCCAGACGGCAATAAATCAACTGGGTGCAGCAGTTGAATTTCCAGAATTAATTCAGCTAGCTAATCAAGACAGGGAAGTTGGCAGATATGCCATCCAACTAGTCAAACTGGTAAATGAGGAAAAAACTGCGATCGATGAACGAATAGCTTCGGCTTTGGTAGATTGGCAAGTCAGTCGCCTCGCCCAAATAGATAAAGACATCCTCCGCATAGCTGTAGGAGAAATGCTATTTTTAGGGCTTCCAGACAGCGTGGTTATTAACGAAGCTGTATTGCTAGCCAAACGTTACAGTGGAGACGATGGTCATCGTTTTATTAATGGTGTTCTGCGCCGAGTTACAGAGCAAAAAAAGACCGCATAATTCGTAATACTTCGGCTACGCCCTTCTCTACGAGAGGCTGCGCTCAGGCTAAACTCAGTACAAGTTCGTAATTCGTAAAGCAGTACGGTCTGGGGGAATTCCCTTACTGCTAAACTCTTCCCAAAGGAGAATATCACACTTCTCTCCTGCTCCCCTGCTACACCAGAGGTGAGGATAACCCGGAGGTTTTTACCCCAGGAAAGAGTAAAGAGTTAAATTAAACTTATAACTAATAACTCATAATCCATATAACAACTAATACCGCTAGGTGCAATGGTTTTTAATTGGTTCCGCCGTCAACACAACAATTCCTCTGACACCCCCTCTGAAAAAACACAGGAAGAAACTTCTTTAGCAAAAGAATCCCAACCAGAACCAGCCGAAACGGCAAACCCAACGACAGAAACTGCACAAGATTCAAGTACAGATTTGTTGGCCTTTGCTAAAGCTGCTTATAAAAATATCCAACAAAAACAACAGTCTCCAGAAGTAGAAACTCCACCTGACTCAGAAATTGCTCTACCACCAACACCAAAAACCGAAGCGGTAGAAACCGCACAGCCACCAGAAGCAGTTTCTACCGTAACTGAAGCCAATGAAACGGCACAATCTCCAGAGATAGCTGCAACTGTTGCTGAAAGCACTGAGGAAGTAGCAGAAATTACTGAGGAACAGTCTGTATCTACCGCTGAGGTTGATTCAGTGGCAGAAATTACAGAAGAGCCAGTAACGCTTAACCCAGAACTAACAATAGACGAAACCGAATCGCCAGAAGCAACACCAGCAAATCTATCTTTTTTAGAAAGAGCCGCAGCAGAACGCCAAGCAAAGCAAGAACGACTAATAGCTAGTGCTATTGAAGTATCACAACTAGAAGTAGTAACACCTGCTGTAGCATCGACAACTACCACACCAGAAACAGCAGAGGTAATTCCTGAACTGGCTTTTGATGAAGGGTTTATGTGGTCAACGGAAGTTTTGGCAGCCCAGGGTAGGCGGCCAGAAGACGTTTCTATTGAAGAAATTACTTGGTTAAAAAAGCTACGGCAAGGGTTAGATAAAACCCGTCGTAACATTCTCAATCAATTAAAGGCGATCGTTGGACAAGGGCCGTTAAACCAAGCTGCGGTGGCAGAAATCGAGGCCGCACTTTTGCAAGCTGATGTGGGTGTAGAAGCGACAGATTACATTATCAGTGAACTACAGAAAAAACTACGAGCAGAAGTCACTGCCCCAGAAGAAGCGATCGCCTTCCTCAAAGAAATCTTGCGGGATATGTTGGATCGTCCACTAAAAGAATCCCACAAATCTAGCTTTGCTCCAGATAAAGAAACTCTGAATATTTGGTTAATTACTGGGGTCAATGGCGCTGGTAAAACCACTACTATCGGCAAAATCTCCCACTTAGCCCAAAAATCTGGCTATAAATGCCTGATTGGGGCAGCAGACACTTTTCGGGCTGCTGCTGTAGAACAGGTGAAGGTTTGGGGTACTAGAAGCGGCGTAGAAGTAATTTCTAATCCTGGCAAAAATACAGATCCGGCTGCTGTGGTATTCGATGCGATCGCTGCTGCCCAAGCACGAGAAACTGAGTTACTTTTGGTAGATACTGCTGGGCGACTGCAAAACAAGAAAAATTTAATGGACGAACTCAGTAAAATCCGCCGGATTATCGATAAAAAAGCCCCTAATGCCAAAATCGAATCTTTGTTAGTTTTAGATGCCACTTTGGGTCAAAATGGCCTGCGGCAAGCTGAAGTTTTCTCCCAAGCTGCTCAAATCAGCGGTGTGGTGTTAACTAAGTTGGATGGTACTGCGAAAGGAGGCGTTGCTCTTGCCGTTGTGCAACAACTCGGTTTACCCATTCGCTTTATTGGTGCTG